>NZ_JAGGQX010000005.1:0-46538 GCF_018613095.1 Bacillus sp. ISL-75 | reverse complement strand
CAACTAAGTGTAACCTATCCAGAATGGCTTAGTTTTTGATGAAATGTGGATCCCTGTTGTTCGGAAATAAAGAGAGAAAAGGAAGGATGGAAATGTCCAATATCGTTGATTTTAAAAATGTGTCTACGGTTGGTTTAGAGTCTTCACCAGTAGTAGAAGCGCTTGCTGGTTTACGTGCTAATGAAGCCCGTTACTTTATGAACAAATACAAGCATGAATTTACGGTTGTACCAGCTAGCGAAAGTCAGGAGACCCTTGATTATGTGAACCGAATTTTGAAAGAAGAACGTGATATTGAGTTTGCTGCCAAACCTTTAGAAACGTCGCGTTTTCAAGTGGAAAATATCAAAATGGCATACGTCTTTTATGAGGATGGTCTTGAGGTCAATGTCATGTATACGGTTGATGGCCCTAAGCCGAAGCGGGCCGTTGGTTTTAAGCTTTCTGAGGGGATGGAGGTACCAAAGGAGTTAGAAGGGAAGTTTAAGTTTGCTAGGCAGAAATCTAAACTAGCTGGAACAATTCGGGGCTCGTTTTTTGTAATTAAAGGAGAATATTAAAGTAAGCAAAAGCGCAAGTGGAGGAATCCAGCCATTGCGGTCTGTGTCATCTACGCTGGAATCAGGCATATATGGATGCGTGGATGGAGAAACAATCTTGACTAAGAAAACAGGTGCTTGACCCCCAATGCGTTAATGTGTTCATACAGCGGGTGTCAGGCACCTTTTCACTTATTCCAATGAAATTTTAACCACTTTATCATTTTTTCAATTGTACACTAACATGAACCAAAGAAAGGCCATAATCCATACCATTGGAATTAAATTAATTATAAAAGCAAGTCGTTTCTTTCTCACTCGGAATACCCAGGCTAAAATGGAACTGATGATTACAGCAACTGGATATAAAGAAACGGCCAGAACAAAAGAACTATTAGATAGGTTCACACCACTGTCGAAACTCATAAACGACAATCCCCAAATTACAAACCAGGGAATCAAAGAAAGTAAATATAAGATTTGGCTAATAATCAGATATAGTTTCATAAATTCCTCCTCTGAAAAAGCCTGAAACCATAACAAATTAATCAATATGAATGATTATATGAGGGCAATACAAGAATTATTAATTGGAAAGTGACTTTCTAACTTGAACAACATTCTTCATTTTAGCATCTTTTGATAATGATAAAGAGTGGAACAAAAAAAGCAACAAGAGCCTGTGAAGTTTGTTTTTAATTAAAGATTTATAAAATAAAGTTTGCAAAAATATATAAAATGACAATACTAATTAAAATCGTAATATTTGATATAGTAGCGATTAAACGGGTGCTGCTGGTGCTGTATTTAAATTCAACGGCAAATGTTAAGGCGGATGCTGCAACAGGTAGTAAAAAACCGATCAAGATTGTAAATCGATACATCTGATTGTACGGAAGGATATGGAATAAACCAAATCCAAAAAGTAGACCTAAACCATATCGGAAGGTTAAATATTTCAACATAGGTTTAATCAATTGTTTGTCAAATTTAAAATTCAAATAGAGCCCTAATAATAATAATGATAACGGCATATTTGCACCAGAGATCGTACTTGCAACATTAATGATCATATCAGGTAATTGGAGGTGGCTAAAATTTAAAAGACTAGCAATAAGATACGTCATTAACGGAATAGACTTGGCAAGTTTTTTTAGAATTTCTATTGGTTTAAGCCTAAGTCCTTCTGCTGAAAAATAACTTCCTAAAATATAGGCAATTCCAAAAACGACAAATGATGTTCCAACATCAAACATACTAAAATAGGTTAATCCATCCATACCCCATATTGCATAAACTAAAGGAAATGCAAATAAGCCAACATTAAATCCGGAAGAAAGCATCAGAAAAGAACCTTTCAGTTCTCTTTCCTCATTTTTAAAAACTAAGAAACCTAGACTTGCTGCTATGATTCCATAAACAAGTACGATAACTGGTAACAAAATTAAAGAAGTTTCTATTTTTACAGAATCGAATGTGACAAGAACTAAGGCAGGAAGGGTAATTTTAAAAATAATTTTTGAAATGACTACTCCATCTTTTTCTTGTAAAATATTTAAACGCTTTAATAGATACCCAAGGGCAATGATAATAATAATATAAAGAAATTCCTGATTCATTAAAAAAATACGCTCCTCTATGAAGTATCTAAATTTGAGTTTCTGTAAGTAAGTATAGGTGATAAATTCATCCTGTCATTTCATTATGATGTCGTCTCTGTCTAATAATGAATAGAAGAGTGTTGGCTAAGTCAACACTCTAATTAAAAATAACTTGTTTAAAAAGCCTCCTAAATTGCTCCCGATCTTCTGCTGTAAAAGGCTTGGGTCCCTTTGTTCGCTTTCCGCTTTTTCGAGCCATGGCACTAAAATACCGTGATTGTAATAATTCGTCAATGTTTTCATTTGTATAGCTAAACCCTTTATGGTGAAGGACTGTACATCCTTTTGCTAAACCTAGCGATGCAAGTCCGTAATCTTGCGTAACAATAATATCTCCTGATTCGGCTAACTTCATAATCCGATAATCGGCAGCATCTGCTCCAGAATCAACATAAATGATTTCCACTCCTGAAGGTTGTTCCGCATTAGAATAATGAGAAAAGCTCGTCACAAGGATAACAGGAATTTCTGCATTTCTTCCTTCTGAAATAATAATATCTTTTACCGGACAAGCATCTGCATCCACATAAATTTTCATTTTTATCTCCCCTGTAAAAAAGTTCGAATTAATAGTGATACTATTGCTAAATTAAGCTTTTGTCAAACCATGGAAGCAGAAGGACGGTCCTATACAAAGTTCCTGACTCCCAGTATGTTTAGAAATTATGGTAAGGTTCTTCATGCCTAATCAAATAGAAAAATCCTAATTAACATTAATTTAGTTAATAGGATTTATTAATACGTATTTATGCTGCTTTCTTAACAGTTGTTTCTTCACTAAATTTTAATTTTTCAAAAATACTAATGTGAAACCATATTATCAAATACCTTATAAACTTAGATTGGCCCGGGGGTATACCCTACAAAGGAATCGTGGGCTGAAAAAATACCTTCTTGTTATAAAGGTTGAAATACCCGAAACTTACGGAGTTGTTTTCCATCAACATGGATGGTTATCGCCGTTTGATCGCCCTCCGTTTCAAGGATGTGACAATCCGCTGGGGGCAGGAGTTTGCCAGTCATTTGCTGATTTACAATCAATGTATCAGTTTGCCTGAGTTTTACTAAACTTTCTGAAATCTCATCCAATCGAAGATAGTTCGTCACCTTGATCTGTCCAGCCACAACCCCTTCGCCTCCCCAAGTACCATCGTGATCATGGAGTGAAGTTTTCTGCCCCGGCTTCCAGACAAGTGCAATTATATAGATAAGTTCAAAAAGCAGGTCCAATCAGTTAATTCAACACAGGAAAATGCGATTCGAAGATCCGTCTTGGCTAGGGAGATCGTCCCCACTCCGTACTGCTTGAGCAAGTGGATCCGCAGCGTTTCTGCATTGGAATGCTTGATTTGAAGACACACGAAATACCCTGAGTTGAATGGATAGGGTTCGAATGCATCCGCATATTTCCCGTCTGCTAAGATCTCTTTGACTCGCTTCGCCCTGGCTTCCATTACCTTATTTCTCTCCCAGCGCTGCACTTCAAATTCGGGATTTAACAAGGCATCCAAAATGATTGTTTGGGAAAGATGGGGACTGCATGAAATGGTACTTCGAATGGAACCCATCGTCTTTTTCTCCAGCGCTTCCAAAACCGAAGCATCTTGGATTCCAAATGTGAGAAACCCAACACGAAAACCCCAAGCATATTCTTCTTTGGTTGCCCCATCAATTTTTCAGTTTACTATAATAAACTATCATTTTTATACAATAAAGTAAGCTAAAATTGAAAGACAGATAGATGTAATCCCCATCGCGATTAACGGTTTTAATGCCTTCGTACGGAGATCCCGAAGACATACATTTAATCCGAGTCCGACCATTGCTGCTGTTAAATACCATGGAGTAAGCTTGGAAATACCATTCATAACTTCACTTGATACTGGAATAGTTGTACCAATGACATAACTTCCAATAATGCTCATGATAATGAACCCTATTAAAAACCATGGAAATTCAACCTTCGTTTCAGAACATTCGTCCCTAGATCTTTTCCTTTTCATGATATACATCAAAAGGAAGCACAGTGGAACAAGTAAAAACACTCGGCCTAATTTTGCAAGTAAACCAATAGCTAGTGCATCTTGTCCCCCTGGTGCTGCAGCTAAGGCTACGTGAGCAATTTCATGTAAGCTAATTCCTGACCAAATGCCATAATCTATGTCTGACAACGCTAAGAAGGGCCGTAATATCGTATAAGAAATCGCAAAAATCGTCCCAACTAAAGCAATAATACCAACACCAATGGCGGTATCTTCATCTTTTGATTTAATAATTGGTGCTATCGCAGCTATGGCTGCCGCACCACACACCCCTGTACCTACTCCAAGAAGAAGTGATATATTTTTATCTGCTTTCAACATTCGAGCTAGCCATACTGTTACCAAGATAGCAAAGATAATAACCCCAGTATCTCGAACAAGTAATCCTAAACCATCCTGTAAAACCGTACCTATATTGAGCTTAAGTCCATACAAAATAATCGCAAACCGTAATAATCTTTTCGAAGAAAATTCTATACCTGAACGGAGGAGTTCAGGGTAACCAAAAAATTGCCGATACATGACTGCGATCACAATCGCGGATGCTAATTGACCAACATGATCAAATCCAGGCGTTTTTGCCAATAAGTAGCCCAGTAAGGCAATCATAAAGGTAAAGCCAATTCCACCGATCCATTGGCCAAAAGATGAGGTTTTTTTTAGGGGTTGGATAGGTTCTTTATTTACTCTAGTGTATTGCGCTTCCATCTCATCACCACCTTTATTTATTAACAATCTCAGACTAAACCTTTTCTATCCATAAGAAAAATAATTATTTATGATACTTATCATAAGTAAAACTATATAATAAAAAATAAACTGTAAAAGGGTTGATAAAAATGGATCAACAGTTACAAGTCTTTGTAACGGTAGCAGAGATGGAAAACTTTTCACGTGCAGCAGAAGAATTACATATGACTCAACCTGCAGTAAGCCAATATATTCAATCTTTTGAGCGTACCATGGGGACAAAATTGTTGGAGCGCAGTAATAAATTTGTACGCTTAAATAAAGCTGGGGAAATTGTCTATCATCACGCAAAAGAGATATTAGGTCTCTATACAAAAATGCATTACTTGATAGATGATCTAACCAATAAGACAAGTGGACCTCTTTCAATTGGTGCCAGTTATACATATGGGGAATACGTTTTGCCGCATGTTATTGCAAAAATGTATATGAAATATCCATTAATCACTCCAACCATTACGATTGGGAACACAAAAGAGGTAGCAAAATTAGTTTTGGGGCACCAATTAGATGTGGGAATTGTGGAAGGGGAATTCAAAGATAAAAATTTAGTAATCGAACCTTTTGCAGAAGATTCCATGTATCTGGTGGCATCACCAAAACATAGCTTGGCACAAAAAAATGGTGAAATTAACATATCAGAATTAGAGGAAGAAACGTGGATTGTCAGGGAAAATGGTTCTGGAACTAGAGAAATAACTGAGAAAATGTTCAGATTATGTGAAATCATTCCGAAAAAAACATTGGAGTTTGGAAGTACACAACTAATTAAGGAATCTGTAGAAGCAGGTCTTGGTGTTAGTCTACTTTCTTACTGGGCGATTCGTAAGGAATGTTCAATGGGCTCTTTAAATGTCATAAACGTAAAACAACTTCCAATTATACGGAAATTTTCAGTTGTCTTACGATCCCCATTCCAGACTAAAGCGTTAAGCGTATTTTTAGAACTATTAAGAGAAAGTAATAAGGCCATACCTGATTAATGAAGTGGTTGCAGTTTTGTTGCATTATACAATAGGGCGCCATTCTTTAACAAGAAGGCATCTCCTTCTATTGGACATATGATGAAGTAACGAAAAAAGCCCAATTTCTCAATATTGATGATGAGAAATTGGGCTTTTTATATTGGGATTTCCTTAACGCTGTAATAGGCGGTTATCCCTTCGTCCAACCGGAACGAAGGGTGGCTACTATAGATTTTTGCAGTTTTCTTTTAATACACATCACGTTGATAACGCCCTTGCTTCTGCATATCTTTTAAATACGCTTCCGCTGCATCGCGACTCATCGCACCTTCTTTTTCAATTATGCTAATAAGTGTTTCATGGACGTCTTTCGCCATATATTCCTTATCTCCGCATACGTAGAAATAAGCACCTTTTTGAAGCCAATCGAACAGTTCTTTACTATTTTCTTGCATTTTATGCTGAACATAGACCTTTTGAGCTCCGTCGCGGGAGAAGGCAGTATCTAATTTGGAAATTACCCCACCTTGCTGATATTGTTCCAACTCATCTTGATAAAGGAAATCAGAGGCAGCATGCTGGTCACCAAAAAACAGCCATGACAGGCCTGTTCCTTTATTCACTGCCCGTTCCTGTATAAAAGAACGGAATGGCGCAATACCTGTCCCAGGGCCAACCATAATAATATCAATATCATGAGACTCTGGCAGATAAAAATGTTTATTGGCTTGAACAAAGACTGGAAGCGTATCTCCTTCATTTACACGTTCAGCACATAAAACAGAGCAAACCCCTTTACGCTCTCGTCCATGGGCTATGTAGCGCACTGCACCGATGGTTAAATGAACTTCCTCTGGATTCGCTGCAATGCTGCTTGCAATCGAATAGAGGCGCGGCGTCATTTTTCTTAAGAAGGAGACGATTTCCTGAGCAGTAGCTTTCCATGGACCGAATTCACGTAACATATCAAGCAAATCTCGTCCATAGCAATATTCTTTCAATTGGGCTGCATTTTCAACCAAGAGAAGCTTTTGTAACGCTTCGTTTTCTGTAAACGCAGCTGCCTGCTGTAAAATCTTTTTTGAAAGTAATGTAATTTCAAAATAGTTAATAAGCGCTTTCTTTAGTGGCAATGTCTCACCTTGCTTATTGATAATTACAATCGCTTCTTCATCCCAGTGCATTTCCTCAAAAAGCGAAGCCACAAGCTCTGGATCATTTGAAGGGATAATGCCTAGGGTATCACCTGGTACATAAGAAAGGTCTGACCCTTCTAGTGATAACTCAATATGTCTTGTTTCTTTACTAGAGCCTGACCCATTGATATTAATATTTTTAAGAATTTTTGCTGGAAATGGATTTGTTCGTGAAAATGGTGTTTGAACCCGTTGGTCTTTTTGGGCATTTTTAGTGTTATCCAAAGTAATTTGCATGGTTCTTAACCTCCAAAAGTAATATAGACAATTTTAACATGATTTTGGAAATCAGATGTGTATTTTTTCACAATTTTCTTTCCAATTCCGAGTGAATTTACCAATCAAATTTAAAGTGCTGGAACTATATATAGTTTGTTAAAGGACAACATTTTGATAGTTTAGAAGAATTTACAAGGGAATTAAATGACTATGTCCACTGGTTTAATAACATACGAATTCATGTAACACTTGGTTATGTAAGTCTTGTTGATTTTAAACTTGAACACCTTAATAAAGTTGTCTAGTTTAGTGTTGACAATCCAAGGTAACATTTTATCTATTTGTGGTTAAAATCTCTTTAGATTGGAATACAAGGCCTTGTAAATACTTAAAGCATGATAACTCGTATGTGAATTATCATGCTATTTTAATTGTTATTTCATATGCTTTTAAGATTTTCCATCATTCAAACGTATTTTGACAATCAGTGAAGGTTTTCACCAGCACCCTACAAAATAGCCAATTAAAACCTCATAAATTTAGTTAATACTTCTTTTTTATAAAAGTCTATTCTCGATTTTGCATTATCTTTTGTAATGATGTCAACTCCGCCATCAATTCTTTTTTCTATGTATTCTCCCTTAATTACTTTTAATGCTATATCTACGCTGAGATACCCCGTATCATACGGATTTTGGGATAAGGTAACGTCCAACCTCTCCTCGTCAATGGCCTTCAGCATTTCCCCAACACCTTCCGTTCCAATGATAGGAATCTTTAATTCTTTTTCTTCTATTACTTTTAGTGCATTTAAAGCTATGCTGTCATTTGTGGCAAACACTCCCTTAATATCGGGATAATTGTGCAAAATGTTACTTATTCCTGATTTCATATTCCCAAATTCCTCGTGCCCTTGCTGTTCCATGACAACTTTAACCCCAACACTTTCCAAAACCTCTTTGGCTGTCTTAATCTGATCATTCTCAACAAAATTATCTTTCGTTTCGAAAATAAAAGCTACTTGATCTCCTGGCTGAGTAAGGGAAGATAATAACTCTCATGCTAATGTGCCAAGCCTAAGGGGATCTGTTCCAACAAAGGTAGTTTGATTTTCCCATTGAGCGTCTTGATTCAACATTATCACAGGGATATTTTTTTTTGAAACTCCTTGAACACTGGGATAGCAGCAAATGATTGTGTAGGAGTGACGATTAGTGCGTCTGGTTTTTGCTTTAAAACCTCTTTCAACATAGTAACCTGGTTTGAGGCTGAATATTTTGAATCAGGCGCAATTTACTTTCCCATCTATATCAAAATCTACAAATCCCTTTTCTATTCCCGCTTTAACGATTTTCGAATGATCAGTATTTAATTCTTGCAAAACGACAACAATTTTAGGCTTTTCATCCCTTTTAATAAATTTAAATGCGAAGCCAATCGAGATAACAACAAATACTACCAAAACTAACGGAACCATCCATCTTCTTGTCATTTTCCCTCGCTCCTCATAGCGCTACAGATGAATTAAAACTTTAAATATAACAGAATCTCTGATTGCTTCTGCGGCATCCCTTACATTGATAACGGTTACATTTAACTCCGATTCCATTTCTTTAGCAAACTGTTTAGTTTTTTCTTCATTCAAGTCAAATACTTTAATGTATCCGATTTGATTTTTAACACGCAGTTACTTAACTGTACTCGAATGAAATGGGCCTCGGTAATGTCATATTTTTTCCAAAAGATTTTTGCACATTTTCCCACTTATCGGAATAATCTTTTTGAATGTTATGAAACTCTTTTTTTAAATCAAAGAAGCTTTCATACCCTAATAAGATACGTTGCCAAATAAGCAGAGGAAGTGCACTAAGGTTTTCTTAGGCCACTGTTGTCAATGACGAGTCGATTCACTCCCACAAGTTTTAATTCTTTTTTCTCTTATTCTACTATAATTAGTTCGTAAAAGTATATCTGAAACCAAGAACGTTCATAAATTAATTTTCTAATTTTACGAACTTAAAAAAAGCTGTTTTAAAAAAAACACCCGTTCGAAAAAGTGTACTTTTTCGAACGGGTATTTTAATCATGGCTTTGAAGTGAAAATTCATAATCAAATGGGAGAAATTTACAAATCTCCACAAGATTGTCTCGTCCCTTTTGCTTGTTGTTTTGTTTGTTCCGCTCTTGTTTCTGTTGTAACAGACTCATATCCATAACCTGTAGAACTAATTTCCAAGCTTTCTTCTTGATTCTTGTTTGTAAGATTTTTATCATTATTGTTTGTTTCCATTGTCCTCCTCCTTCCATTTATATAAATTATCTGCAATAATTCGTTTTTTATTTAAATATTTAACATACCTTATGATAGCTAGATTTTTAATTACTAACTCTCCATTGAAAAAATAAACTCTAGTTTATCACTAGAGTTTAACGTGATCGAGCTATAACACCGTGCACCAAAATACGGATCATGATTTCAATGACTTAATCGTTTTTTCACATCATCAAATGACGGCATGCCTTTTTGTGCACCAAGCTTCTCTATAGAGAGTGAAGCTGCAGCATTGGCAAATTGAACGGCCTCTTTTAACTTATAACCTTCACTGATTGCAAAGCCCAAAGCGCCATTAAAAGTATCACCGGCACCAGTTGTATCCACTACAGTTGTCTGATAACCACTGACATGGACAATTTCTGAACCATTGTAGTAGGCTGCACCAGCTTCCCCTAGTGTAACGATTAATTTATTGGGATATTTCTTTAAAATTTCATGCGAATAGCCCCCAAATAGTTCCACACATTCTGTTTCGTTAGGTGTAATAAAGGATGCCATATCGATCATTTCTTTCGTGCAATTAGATGCTGGCGCTGGATTTAAGAGAACAGGAACATTTTGTTGCTGACAAAGCTCAAGTACTTTCTCCACTGTTTCTGGTAGAATTTCTAACTGAACGATGACAATTGCACTTTTTGCTAAAAATTCTTTTACCTTTTCGATATCCGAAGGAAATAAACTAAAATTAGCACCTGGAACGACAATAATACGATTATCATTTTCAGATAATATGATATTTGCCACACCTGTGGATTGATCTTTTACTATATTAATATGTTCAATGCTAATGCCCTCTTTAGTTAAATTCTCTTGGAGTTCTTTCCCAAAAATATCCTTACCGATATTCCCAACAAAATTCACACAGCTGCCTAACCTAGCAGCTGCGACGGCTTGATTCGATCCTTTACCACCGGGTAAGGTTGAAAAGGACTTCCCTAAAAGTGTTTCTCCCTGTGTTGGATTTTTTTCACTTTCAACTACCAAGTCCATATTGATACTGCCAACCACGGTAATCATTTCATCGCCACTAGTAACTGGGGTCAGGCACCAAATGTCATCTTATAATACAGCTAGTCCTTCGAACAGTTCTACAGCTGTTTCAATGAGATTGTCCCTGAAGTCAAATTCGTAACTGTGCAGGTTCGGATAATCTTCACCGTTTCCAATATAGGCGTAGGCACCTTTTGTGAGTTTCGTGTAGTGACCGAAATCTTCGGAACCGCGGAATGCTTCTGGTAACTCCAACATCTGAAGCCCATTTTGTTTGCAGACCTGACGAATCTTGTTAGAGCTTTCTTTGTGATTAGAAGTTTCCGGGAATTCATCCTGATATTCGAAGCTTACTTTCAATCCATACTTCTCAGCTTCAGCCTTCGCAAAACCCTCTAGATTCTTCTGAAGTCTGTCCAGTTCATCCTCGTAAAGTGCACGAATGGTCATTCGAAGAACACCCCTGCTGGCATTGACACCGAATGCTTTTGCACCAATGTCAACCTGAACAACAGTACAGAGAACTAACCCCCTATTGTTTGCAGGATCAATGAATCCAGGAATGGCATCAATTACTTTCGCAATTGCAAAGGATGGATTTATTCCCTTCTCCGGTTCACTGGCGTGAGAAGGAACACCTTCCATATAGATGGTCATACCCTTGGAAGCGCAATGCGCTGTTCCATCGATGACATATGCGGTATTGTATTTAAGACCACTCATACTATGCCAAGCAAAGATCTCATCAATGCTATTTTCCTTTATGAAAACAGAACACTGTGCAGCACCATCACCTGTTTCCTCAGCGTGCTGAAACAGGAAGAAGACGTTATTGTCACAACCCTTTTGTTCAATTTCCAGAGCAAAGCCGCAAAGGGTTGCAGCATGTCCGTCATGTCCACATTTATGAGAAACTCCAGGATATTGGGAACCGTACGGCAGATCAATCACTTCGTCTATTGGAAGAGCATCGAAGTCCGCGCGGAATGCTACGTTTCTTCTTCCCCCTTTGGAACGATAGATGGCATAAAACCAAAGGCCTCTATCAACGATCTCAAGATTTGTGTTTGCTTTAAGAAAATTAATCAAATGCTGTTTCGTCCAAACTTCATGATTTGATAATTCTGGATGAGCATGGAGCTCATGACGAAGCCGAATCGCCAATTCAAGATTTTTCTTTTCCAATTTCACTGCCTCCTCTAATAAAAGGTAATCCCTGGCTGTTCTAATATATTACTAGAGAAATTCCAGCAATCATTTTTGATGTAAAATTTTTTTGTTATGGAGTAAAAAAATTTTTACTCCACCTACCTTTTTTAATAGGTTGTTTAATTATTGATCCAATTTATTGCCATATGCACAGCGACAGCTACTCCCCATGGTATAACGCCTTCGTCTAAGACGACATTCGGATTATGAAGGGGATAATGACGATTTTCTAATCCGTTGGCACCCGCCCACATAAACATCGTTGGAACAAGATTACTAATATAGGAAAAATCTTCCGTACCGGATAATGGTTCATTGTTAACTTCGAGGTTATTTTCGCCAATAACTTCTTTTATATATGGTGACATTTGTTCGCATAATTCTGCATTATTATATAACGAAGGTGTTGATAGGGTTTCAAGCTGATAGGTACCACGCATCATTTTCACCGTTGCATCAATGATTTCTGGGATTCTCTTAAATAGATGGCCCCTAACTACAGGATTTAACGTACGTAAGGTTGCATCGAGATGTGCGGAATCAGGAATAATATTTGCAGCCGTACCGCCACCCATCTTCCCAACAACAAGAACGGCTCTTTCACTTGGATCTATTTCTTTCCCCACTAACGTATTTAATTGACTGTAGATTGCGTTGATAATCATCAATGGATCAATGGCTTTTTGAGGTTCAGAACTATGTCCGCCTTTTCCTTGTACTTTTAGGAAAAAGCCATCTAATGATGAAGCAGCAATACCTGGTTTATATCCGAATTTCCCCACTTCCAAGCCTGGGTCAACATGAAGGGCAAGTGCTGCATCTACTTTTGGATTTTCCATTAACCCATTGGCCACCATATCTTTCGCTCCAGCGCCAATTTCCTCAGCTGGTTGAAACATGATTTTGACCGTTCCGTTGATTTCATTTTCTCTTTCCTTTAATAACTTTGCTGTACCGAGCATGAATGTCGTATGGATATCATGACCACAAGCATGCATAAATTCATTCGTCGATTTAAACGGCAAATCGGTATTTTCCTTTATAGGTAAAGCATCCATGTCTCCTCTTAACAAAAGAGTTTTTCCATTTCCCTTGCCAATAGTTACAACTAGTCCTGCTTTCCCGACCTTTTTGGGCTCGAGCCCCATACCTTTTAATGTTTCTTTCACGTATGCGACTGTATTTGGTAAGTCAAATCCAAGTTCAGGATTTTCGTGAAGATGTCTCCGGTGTTTGATTAGTTCATCCTTGATCTCAACTGCGCTTGATAAAGTGTTAGCCATGTTTATCGTCTTATTCATAAAAATACCCCTTTCCCTTTTTTAAATTAGGCTGCATCTTCATCCAATGAATTTTTAGAAAATTTAGGCTTCAATTTAATGGAAACGAAGAACAATCCTAATTGGACAACAGAAAGCACAATTAAAACATCTAGTAATAATTCATAGGAATGGTTCAAATTAAATATCGCACCTGATACGATAGGAGTGATCGCTGCACCTAATGAGATAAATATTGATACTACCCCATATTTTGCACCAAATTCTAGCTCACCAAAAAGCGCTCCAGTAAGATAAGCAGGTGAAACAGTTACAGCCGTTGCACCTATACCTGAAAAAACGGTATAAAGAATGGCAGGTAATAGAATGTTCCCTTTCATCAGGAATATAAAACTTACCAAACTTCCTGCAGAAATAATAAATAAGGTGGTGAATAATCCTAACTTGTCAAATAAGCGCCCGACTAGTAGCTTTCCGATGATCACCATTGCCGAACCTATTGATAATAGCAATACCGCTGTTTTAGCTGTGGCACCTATATCTGCTAAATATGGGGCAAGATTGATCAGCATACTATTAACCACAATGCCACCTACTAAGATGGCGAAACAAAGAGTCCAAAATGACACTGACTTAAGTGCTTGTCCTTGAGTTGTACCTGTTAATACATTCTTTTTCGTAGGATGTAAAGTTTTTGCCTCACCTAATGGCATTAAACCTTTATCAGTTGGATTTAATCTTATTACAAATACTGCAAATGGGATTAATACCACACCTATTAAAATCCCTAGAACAAGATAGGCTGATCTCCATCCGTAGGTTGTAATGAGCCAGTTAACTAAAGGACTCAGGATGACACCGCCGAAACCAGTCCCTGATAACGCTAAACCCAAACATAATCCACGTTTATTATTAAACCAATTTGTGATAAGAACAGATGTTGGAATCATAGCTCCACCTGATAGGGATGCACCCATAAGTACTGCAAATAAATAAAAATGAATTAGTTTTGTTGAAAATGAAAAGCCAACAAATGCACTAGCTCCTATTAAGATAAATAATGTTAAATATATCCTAATGTCCATCTTTTTCATTAGTTTACCTGCTATAGGGCCTACAACCATTGCAGCTAAAGCCATAATCGTATAATACGTCATAAACTGGGACCGTTCGAATCCGAGTTCATTGGTAACAGGCAGAGTAAATAGTGAAACTAAGTTAGCAATCGGAGCATAAATGAACATCATAATCAAAAAAGTTGCTACTACAATCCACCAACCATAAAAAATCTTCCCCTTGTTGTTCACAACATACCATCCCCTTTGTTAATATTGTTAGCTGTACTGCCCTAAATCAATTTTAACTAAAAATAAAATCCCTCCTTTTATCATCTTCTTGTAAGCGCTTCCTAGTATCATCGGCCAAAAAGAGACATTTTTCTTATGATTTTTTATTATGCAAATTTTGTGCCAACTAATCTTTCTTTTATAATTTTGTCTGATTTTTGCTGTTAATTCCTATTATTCTTTAACTTTCAGCACTATAAACTTTATAATTAAAGAATGATAAGAATGTAGATACTGTAAAAAAATTTTTACAGTATCTACATATTATTTTTTGTATATCCTTTTAACCAATCTTTTCTCGGATCCAACGGTGGGTTTATTCGGGACTTTATCTTATTTCTTTAATAAATTTTTATAAACCATCCAGCTCAATGATTTCACCTTTGTTTATCACTAAAATGCGATTGGCATTTTCAATGGTTTTCAAGAGATAGTCGAAATTTGTCATATTTTTTTCTTTTTTACTATTGCCATTATTTTTATATACTGCTAATATAAAAAGTGCGTAATTTGGAAAGCGATTATTCAATATGTCTGGATCTTTCCAAGCAGATAACTTTTGACCACTTCCTCAAAGAAGTTAAGGCCATACGGACAGCCGGGTCAAATGCCGAATGGCAACTTTAGTTGCCTTATTGATTGAGTTAAAAGCTCAAATTTTATAAGTTGGTTACTTTACAACCAGTGCATATGCATACAACTTGTGAAACGGTCAATAAGAGTAGTAAAAGTGATTATTTGCTATATAGACTCTGATCCTATTATGATATATTTTGAATATTATAGAGCTTCCTTACAAATGTCCTCGGACCTTTATGGTAAAAGTATACATATGATTTTTATTACGGTATACTTATGCTTTTTTAATATTGATGATTATATCGAAAGCAAGTGTTGTGCGCGATTATGCGCTTTGCACTTGCTTTTTTTGTTGCGTTTCGACAGTTTTTTTAGGGGTTATGACAATAATTATTATCGTTCAAACCATTGAAATATTGTTATAGAACTCCTCTTTGCACGGTCAAAAGTCTATTAAGTTAGGAGATAGGAAAATGGGAAAAGCGCTTATTATTGGTTGTGGTGGAGTGGCATCAGTAGCCATCCATAAATGTGTTCAAAACAGTGAGGTATTTGAAGAGATTTGTATCGCAAGTCGGACAAAATCAAAATGTGATGACTTAAAAGCCAAACTAGATGCAGGCAAAACGAAAATTACAACTGCACAGGTTGATGCAAACAATGTTGATGAGTTGATTGCTTTAATTGAAGAAGTAAAACCAGATATCGTGATGAACTTAGCATTACCGTATCAGGATTTAACGATCATGGATGCTTGTCTGGCTACAAAAACAAACTATATGGATACAGCAAACTATGAGCCAGAAGATACGGCGAAATTTGAATACAAATGGCAATGGGACTATCGCGAACGTTTTGAAAAGGCTGGTATTACGGCTCTTTTAGGAAGCGGCTTTGACCCTGGTGTAACAGGCGTATTCTCTGCCCATGCGCTTAAACATCACTTTGATGAAATCGAGTACATCGACATCCTTGACTGTAATGGCGGGGATCATGGCTATCCTTTCGCGACTAATTTCAATCCTGAAATCAATATCCGCGAGGTTTCTGCTAACGGAAGATATTGGGAAAACGGTGAGTGGATCGAAACTGAGCCAATGGAAATCAAACGCGTCTATAACTTCCCTGAAGTTGGCGAGAAAGATATGTACTTGCTTTATCATGAAGAACTTGAATCTCTTGCTGTAAACATCCCAGGCATTAAGCGGATCCGTTTCTTCATGACATTTGGCCAAAGCTACATTACTCACCTAAAATGTCTTGAGAATGTAGGCATGACTTCCATTGAGCCCATTGAATACGAAGGAAAACAAATCATTCCACTTCAATTCTTGAAGGCTATGCTACCAGATCCAGCTTCACTTGGACCTCGTACAGTTGGAAAAACAAACATCGGCTGTATCTTTAGAGGTAAAAAGGACGGAAAAGAGAAATCTTATTACGTTTACAATGTTTGTGACCACCAAGAATGCTATAAAGAAGTCGGTTCTCAAGCAATTTCTTATACAACAGGTGTTCCTGCAATGATCGGTGCGATGATGCTGATGACTGGTAAATGGAATAAACCAGGCGTATTCAATATTGAAGAATTTGATCCAGATCCATTTATGGATGCATTGAACAAGTGGGGACTTCCATGGCAAGAAGACTTATATCCAGAGCTAGTAGATTCTGAGCCTATTAAGGTAAAAGAGCCGGAGCTTGTTCGATAAGATGCGGTTTGAGGAATTACCAACACCCTGTTATGTAGTCGATGAAAGTCTTGTCGAAAAAAATCTAAAAATCCTGAACGGAGTCATGGAACGGACAGGAGCAAAGATTGTTTTGGCGCAAAAAGCATTTTCTATGACAACCATGTATCCTCTCATTGGAAAGTATTTAAGCGGTACAACAGCAAGCGGCTTGTACGAGGCTCGTCTAGGTTACGAAGAAATGGGCAAAGAGAATCATGTCTTTGCCCCTGCCTATCGTGAAGATGAAATCGATGAAATTGTCTCCATTTCCGACCATATTATCTTTAATTCCTTCTCACAGTTGGAAAAATTTAAAGATAAAGCCCTACAAGCTGGTTGTAAAGTAGGATTGCGCATCAATCCTGAATGCTCTACACAAATTGGACATGCCATCTATGACCCATGTTCACCAGGTTCTAGGTTTGGTGTTACAAAAAAGCATTTTCGTCCCGATTTGCTTGATGGCGTTTCAGGGCTGCATTTTCACACTCTTTGTCAGCAAAACTCTGATGACTTAGAAACCACTCTTCATGCAGTGGAAGAAAAGTTTGGTGAATGGCTCCCGCAAATGGAATGGATCAACTTTGGCGGCGGTCATCATATTACAAGGGAAGATTATGATACCCCGCGCCTAGAAGCTTGTATTAAGAGAATGCAAGATAACTATGGTTTAGAAGTCTATCTTGAGCCGGGAGAAGCGATTGCTTTAAATGCAGGTTACTTGATAACGTCTGTTCTTGATCTCCATCAAAACGGATTGGAGATTGCGATTCTTGACACTTCTGCCACCTGCCATATGCCTGATGTATTGGAAATGCCTTATCGTCCCCCTCTTTTTGGATCAGGGGAAGCTGGAGAAAAGCCATTTACGTATCGACTTGGCGGGCAAACCTGCCTGACAGGCGATGTCATCGGAGATTATTCTTTTGATCAGCCATTAAAGAGCGGAGATCGCTTAGTTTTCGGTGATATGGCGATCTATACGATGGTCAAAAACTCTACTTTTAACGGCATGCCATTACCGGCCATCGCTATTCAAGATAAAGATGGAGATTGTCGTGTCGTGCGTGAATTTGGCTATCAAGATTTTAAGATGCGACTAGCTTAAAAAGACTACTATCTATGAAGAGAAGCACGATTACGAAGTTGTAGCTTCTCCTTCCTGAATATCTATTGAAAAAACCAGATTCTGAAAGATGAGTCTGGTTTTTATTAAAAAGTCTGAATTATTTTTGAACACTTAATATTTAGATATTAAGTGGATAATAGGTTATAATTGAAAGAAACTCGTAAAAAGAAGATGATATTTTGTTATGTAAGAGCCTAGAGTTCAAAAATGTTTTTGGACAGAAGATAAAAGTCATTGAAATTCCTGTGTTAGAAACAAATAATCGCTATTATTTTATGATACAAGTTCGTTTACAAATGTTTATTTCTTATCTTTATAATAAACCTCACGAAAAAAGCTGCTATTCTTTTCGTGAATATTTGAAACGAAAAATGAGTTGGCCCGATTACCAAGATTTATTTCGTATGATGGAGTTTAGAAATAACGCTTAATTTTTTTAGAAACTTTGTTTAAATGATAGCAGTAAAACGAGAGGATGAATTCAATGTCACACTTTACAAATGCAACAATCACCAAAAAGGCAAATATATATTTTGACGGAAAGGTTACAAGCAGGACGATCCAATTTCAGGACGGAACCCAAAAAACTTTAGGTGTTATGCTTCCAGGCGAATATGAATTCTCTACATCTCAAAAAGAAGAGATGGAAATCCAAGCGGGAAAACTGGAATATAAATTAAAGGGTCAGGATTGGGAGCTAATTCAAAATCAAGGTGTATTTTATGTGCCTGCAAATGAAAGCTTTTTATTAAAGGTTCATTCTATTGTTGATTATTGCTGCTCCTATCTACCTGAATAGCAATCAAACATTCTATTATTCGCAGCAAAGGAAAAATACGTTCTTCGATTATTAAACGAACTCATTATGGTATATAAATCTAAAAAACCTCGATTAGATCGAGGTTTCTTATTGTTCATTATGATCATCTAATTTTATAACATAACATGTCAGGTATACTGATTTTCTTTAACATAGGTCCATCCATTGTTCCAAGCAGTACCGGTTTTCCTCCTGAAGCAGCATATTCACTTAATGAAAAGGCGCCCTCCATCTCTTCAATCTGAACGTCGACGTGAACCTGGATTTTTTTCAATTCCGCTTCTATTTCTCTGGCAAACCTAGTCGTGAACCCTTCTAAAAAGCGAACCGAGCTTCACATTCCTGAGCATACCAGATCCCTTAAGCATCCCCTTTTACAAACACCGTCTTAATGGCGGTAAAGAACTCTTTGGCTGCTTCTCCTTGTTCGCGGGAACCTGTACTTGATGCTTTCATTCCACCGAATGGAGCTTGGAGTTCAACACCAGCACTTTCTGCATTGATTCTTACGAGACCTGCTTCAATTTCATCGACGAAGCTCAATATAGAATTGATGTTGGATGTAAAGATAGAGGCACTTAGCCCATATTTTGTATCATTTGCAAATTCAATCGCTTGCTCTAATGAATAAGCTTTGATTAACGCGATGACTGGGCCAAAGATTTCTTCCTGGGCGATAGCCATTTGTGGGTTTACATTTTCAAAAATAGCTGGAGTAATAAAAAATCCGTTCTTATGTTCTTCTCCTTGTAAAACTTGGCCGCCTAAGATAAGGGTTGCACCTTCTTCTCTACCTATCCCAATATATTTTTGGACAGTGTTAAACTGACCTTCACTTGCACATGGCCCCATCCAAATACCATCTTGTAAGCCATTGCCCACTGTTATTTTTTTGGTTTCTTGGATCAGTTTTTCTTTAAATTCATCATAAACCGCTTTTTCCACAATAACCCGGCTTGAAGCCGTACATTTTTGCCCGGATGAACGAAAGCCTCCACTGATTACGCCTTCAACCGCCAAGTCGAGATTAGCATCTTTGGTGACGATAACTGGGTTTTTTCCACCCATTTCCATTTGGAATTTAATTCCTCGCTCTGTTGCTGCTTTGGCTACATTTTTACCAACGCCTTCAGATCCAGTAAAGGTAATCGCATTTAATAGGGGATGTTCAATTAACGCCTGGCCGATCACAGACCCTGAACCTGTGATAAAGTTCAAAACGCCTTCAGGAAGACCGGCTTTCGCCAAGCAATCCACTACCTTAGCAGCAGTCACTGCTCCTTCCGTCGCCGGTTTAAGTACAATCGTGTTTCCATAAACAAGTGCAGGTGCGATTTTCCAAATAGGAATAGCCACTGGAAAGTTCCAAGGAGTAATGACCCCCACTACACCAAGCGGTGAACGTTTTGTAAACATCAATGCATCTTTGTCTGAAGAAGGAATAACATCTCCTTCTTTACGCATACCCTCGCTGGCATAATAGCGAAGAATGGCCACACCCCTGGCAGTTTCCCCTTTTGCTTCTGGAAGTGTCTTGCCCATTTCTCTTGTCATCGTTTCAGCCACATCGTCAAGATTTTCTTCCAAGATATTAGCTGCCTTAAAAAGCAATTGTCCTCGAGCCGCTTGACCCAGCTTTCGCCACACTTTTTTTGCCCGATGTGCAGATTCTACCGCTTTGTCCAAATCCGCTTTTGTAGAATTTTGTACATATCCTACGATTTCCTCTTTGTTGGCAGGATTAATACTTTTAATAACTTCTTGTGAGTCAGATTCTACCCACTCGTTATTGATAAAGTTTTTATATGTTTCTGTTTTGTATATTGTTTGCATCATTTACACATCCCCTTTTCTGTTAGCACCTTTTTTTTCAAAACTATTTTTTTTCGTTGATGAGGTATGTATGTTCGTTGTTAAAAATATTTATCCGGTGATAAACCGTACTCCCACCAACTCCAAAAACCTATTAGAAAGTTGGACCGATTCTCCAAATGCCGAAATCATGCTGTTTCAAAACTTCAGCCTTTGTTAATTTACCTGAAGAAACCTTTGTAATTTCATCAAAAATCCGCTGACCTACAGAATCGATTGATTCTTTTCCCTCGATAATCGTTCCTGCATTCATATCAATGTTTTCTGACATTCTTTCAAAAATACCGGTATTGGTTGATATTTTAATAACTGGGGCAATCGGAGAACCTGTAGGCGTTCCTCTTCCAGTTGTAAAAAGAACAACCTGAGCCCCTCCGGCCACCATTCCTGTCAACTGTTCAATATCGTGTCCTGGGGTATCCATCCAAACTAGACCTTTTTTTGTTGGCTGCTCTGCGTAGTCTATAATTTCTTGCAATGGTTTGCTTCCTGCTTTCGTGGCTGCACCTAAGGATTTTTCCTCTAGTGTGCTTAGACCGCCCCTTTTATTCCCAGGGCTCGGATTTCCTGTTCGAATATCGACACCCATTTTTAGTGATCGGTTTTCCATCGCATGAATGATCTGATACGCCTTTTTGGCGATTTTATCATCGACAGCCCGCTCTGCTAATAAATGCTCAGCTCCAATTAACTCTGTCGTTTCAGCTAAAATAGCTGTTCCACCCCGCTCAATAATCATATCGCTGACAGATCCAACGGCTGGATTTGCTGATAAACCGGAACAAGCATCAGATCCGCCACATTCTGTTCCAATGATAAGTTCACTAATATCACATAGCTCTCTCATTTGTGCAGATGCATCCTGAACCATTTTGGCAGCAATCTTTGCTCCCTCCGCAATCGCGGATAATGTACCTCCATGGTCTTGAATGGAAACTACTTGAACAGGTTTACCGGTTTTGGCTAATTCTCCTGCTACACTTCGAGCTTGGTGCGTTTCACAGCCGAGACCTAGCACAACGACTCCATATACGTTGGGATTGGCTCCCATCCCTACATACGTCCGAAACGTTTGTTCATAATCGACACCGACTTGAGCACAGCCATGCTGATGAATAAATGATACCGTTCCTGAAACCAACTCTGTAATCTGTTTGGCCGCCTGGGTAGCACAAGTAATGGTTGGTAAAATTAACACATGATTCCGAACCCCAACTCTTCCATCCGCTCTTCTATATCCCCAAAATTTATTGTTAGTTAATTCCAACTTGATCACCTCTTCCACGTATTCCTTCAATATTATGAATATGAACATGTTCTCCTGGTTCAATATCCTTAACGGCTTTGCCAATCACTTCACCGTATTTTACGATATTCGCTTCTTTTGAGATCAGCGTGATGGCAAACTTATGACCAAATTCAATATCCTTCTTTACTATTACGGATACGGTCTTATCTTGACAAGTGAGCGTTACGGTTGCATTAGCAGGAATATTCTCCATGGCAGTTGCCACATTATCTGTTGGTCTAATCATCACAGCTTTATAGGTATTCTCCATTTTGTAAAGGCTCCTTCTTCCACTTATTAATAAAGAGCAGCGTGCTTTTTTACCGGTGCTTTGACCGGATTGCTTAACACTCCAATTTCAGGAATTTCAATTTCGATTAAATCGCCATCCTGCAACGTAAATTCATTGGGCGGAACAATGCAGGTACCGGTTAATAGGACTGTTCCATCGAAAATCTCATTATCTCTTAAAAGATAGGAAACTAGTTCGTCATATTTTCTTTTTAATTGGCTGGTGTTGGCAAATCCCTCCACTACCTTTTGGTCCTGACGATAAATTCTGCAAATAATATCAAGCTGGTAAGGGTCTGCTACTGCGTCTGCAAGCAAAAGAGCTGGACCAATAGAGCATGAATTCTTCCAAATTTTTGCCTGGGGAAGATACAGCGGATTTTCTCCCTCAATATCCCGAGAGCTCATATCATTTCCAATCGTGTAAGCAAGGATCTCACCTTTCTTATTGATGACTAGCCCCAGTTCTGGTTCAGGTATCTGCCAGTTGGAATCACTGCGGATATACACTTCTGTATTAGGACCTACTAATCTAGCAGCTGTCGATTTCATGAATAGTTCTGGGCGGTCTGCATCATAGACTTTATCGTAAAACGTCGTGGCATCTAGTTTTCCAGCTGTCGCTTCATAATTTCTTGCTTCTTTACTTTTTTCATACGTGACGCCTGCTGCCCATACTTCCGGGGCTGCGATTGGCGGCAGCAAGGTAAGAGACGCTAGCTCCAACTTTTCTGGCTGTTCCGTTTTGATTACTTCTTGAATGAGGGACAATGGTGTCTGCTTGGTATTCTGCGCATACTCCACTAGCTCCATAAAATCCTGATATGCAAGAGGGTAAACCTCCGATTGATTAGTTAAAGCTGCTAATACAGGTGTTCCCTTTTCATTTTGGTACCGAATAACCCGCATATTCATTCTCCTTTTTCTACTCAATTTCTAATCATTTTAGATTGAATGTTCTGTAAAATTACATCATTAGACCTGGTAACCACATGGAAATCGTCGGGACAAAGGTAATAAGCAATAACGCGATGATTAAAACTATATAAAATGGGATGACTTCTTTTAAGAATGCCTCTATCTTTACATTAGCTGTAGAGCAAACTGTAAAAATGGCTGTTCCTAGTGGCGGGGTAATCGTCCCGATTCCAATATTAAATAAGAAGATCATTCCTAAATGGACAGGATCAATTCCATATGCTTGACCCATTGGTATAATCAGCGGTGTTAAAATAACAATGGCGACATTTCCTTCGATAAACATCCCTAAGATTAATAAAAAGACGTTCAAGATTAATAGAAAGGCAATTGGTGTACTTACCATATCTGTTACATATTGAGTGGCAATATGCGGGATTCTTTCCCAAGTAAGTATCCAGCCAAAAGCAGAACCTGCAGCAATAATGATTAATATAGAGGCAGATGTAGAAACAGATTCTTTAAGAGCTTCTTTTAAATGAGGGATTTTCATTTCTCGATAAAATAAGAATCCAATCAGTAAGGCATAGACGATTGCCACAGCTCCTGCTTCAGTGGGTGTAAAAACACCGATTCGGATCCCGCCAATGATGATGACTGGCAGTAATAATGCAAGAATAGCGTTCTTCGAAGCAACAGCCACTTCTTTCGGCCGTGCCATCTTTTCTCTAGCGGGAAGATAACCCCTTTTTTTAGCAACGAAATGAACGGCAATCATCATGAGCACACATGTCATCAAGCCAGGAACAACTCCGGCCATGAATAGCTTACCAATCGAAACATTTCCGATATAACCATATAGGATCATACCAATCCCCGGGGGAATTAATGGAGTGATAAGGGACGATGCGCCAATGACAGAGGCAGAAAAGCCTGGAGCGTATCCCTTTTTAATCATTTCCGGATGCATGATTTTCGCTTGCATCGCTGCATCTGCTAAACCGGATCCTGATAGGCCTCCCATGATCGTACTTAACACGATACTAACCTGAGCCATTCCTCCAGGAAGATGTCCGGTAATCACTTCAGCAAAATCTGCGATTCGGCGCGTAATTCCCGTATAGTTCATTAAAACGCCGGCAACGACGAAAAAGGGGATGGCTAGAAGTGGGACAGATTCTATTCCGGCAATCATTCTTTGAGCGAGCAGCATTGGCTCGATATCTACAGAAAGTAAAAAATAGAGTAAACAGCTTCCGATAATCGCGTAGGCGACAGGAATACCAATCAAAAACAAGGTGAATAAGGAGATGGATGTAATCGCGATTGTCATAGTTTCGCCTCCTTGTGGGATGCAGTTTGATAATCTTTTATTTGCTCAGCATTGATTTTAAATTTCTTCCTCATCTTACTGATACGGGAAGTAATATGTATCGCTGAGAATATACCACATAAAACAACAGCCACATCGATGTAGATATAACTAACTCTGAGTACAGGAGTTAATCTCGATGCCGCCTGTGCTGTCAACTGACTGCCTAAGTAAACAAAGACGAATAAACTAATAAAAGTTAGAACAATTTCCCTAAACAAATCGGCAATTATTTTTAATGAAGGATTTAGTTTTTCGACAAAATATTCGATGCCCACATGTCCATTTTCTTTTTCAACAACACTTGCGCCGAGGAAGGTAAACCAAACGAATAAAGCCAAGGTCATCTCTTCAGTCCATTGTAATGGTTCCCCTAATACAAACCTCATAAATACCCCGACAACTGAAACGCTAATAATTAAAACAAGGGAAATGGAGGCGAATACGCTATCTAGATTTACTATCCAACGACCTAATCGTTTCAACATTTGTTTTGTCACCTCTTTATTTTGCTATTTATGCTGCTACCTACAATCAGCATGATCCATTGATAAGAAACAACAGGGTTAGATATGTGGGATGGGATAATTGATTCCATCCCTCATAATTAACACCTTAGCCTCGCTATCTATTATTCTTTAATAATCTTTTGAACCTTGTCATACAGTCCTGGACTCCACTCGTCCATTTCTTTATAGACTGACTTTGTAGCTTCTTTGAAGGCTTCTTGGTCTGGCTCAATAACTTCTACCCCAGCATCTTTTAAGTCCTTCAGTACGGATTCCTCAGATTCTTTAACTTTTTCTCCCATGAATTTACCGGCTTCGTCCCCGGTTTCCTTTAACACTTTCGCTACATCAGCAGGCAGTGTGTCCATATAAGACTGACCGGCAACCCACTGGATAATCATATTCGTATGTGCTGTTAAAGAAAGAAATTTCGCTTTCTCGTAAACTTTGGACCCCTGGATAACAGGAAGCGGGTTTTCCATTCCGTCTATGACACCTTGAGCGATAGATGGATAAACCTCTCCAAGTGGCAGCGGAGTAGCCGTTGCCCCCATTTTTTCCATGATTTTAATCGATAACGGATTACTCGGGACACGTACTTTAAGCCCTTTCAAATCCTTCGGTTCCTTCACTGGCTTCGTCGTGATTAAGTGACGGTCGCCGTATATCCATTTTGTCGAGACGATATGGAGGCCTTTACCTTGTAAATCCTTTTCTAAGCCTTTAAACCAATCACTGTCCGTTACTTTAAACAAATCGTCATAGCTGTCAGTTAAATATGGAGCGGAAAGAATTCCGATATCTGGAACGTAATCCATTAAAAAGCTAGCATCTGCAATATGAATAATATTGGCGCCTGTTTTCATCTGTTCAATAACATCTGCCTTTGAACCAAGCTGGGAACTAGGATAAAGCTCAACCTTAAGTTTACCCTTACTCTTTTCCTCAGCAAGCCTTTTCCATTCCTGTGCAGCTAAATCTACCGGCTCACCAGGCTGATTTTCATAGCCGATTTTAACGGTATAGACATCTTTTTCCTTTGAGGCAGTTTTTGATTTCCCACAGCCCACTAGCACC
The DNA here is from genome assembly GCF_018613095.1 of Bacillus sp. ISL-75. Classification (NCBI taxonomy): domain Bacteria; kingdom Bacillati; phylum Bacillota; class Bacilli; order Caryophanales; family Bacillaceae; genus Bacillus; species Bacillus sp. ISL-75. The sequence continues at coordinate 20,418 of NZ_JAGGQX010000005.1, read as the reverse complement.
ATCGAAATACACAAACATAAAACTAATAGAATAGCTGAACCTCTTTTTTTCATTGCTTCTCCCCCTAATAAAATAATAGATTTTCGTCTGTAACCCCTTACATTCGTTCGGTAATGAAACATTTAATTCTGGCTAGTGACTGATTGATTTTGCTCTTCAGTTTTGACGCATGGTAATGTCAACTGGTTAGTTAACACACCAAGTTTTTCGATTTTGATTGTTACTTCATCTCCATCTTTCAGCCAGACCTGTTCTTGTTCCGGAAGACCAAATATTACTCCTTCTGGTGTTCCCGTGATAATTAAATCTCCTGGCTCTAAGGTCATATAGGTAGAAATATAACTAATAATTTCATCGCAATAAAAGATCATGTCAGATGTATTGGAAGATTGTCTAACCTTCCCGTTTACAAACGTTTCGATCTTCAACTGATTTGGGTCGCCGACTTCATCAGCAGTTACGAGATATGGACCAACTGGACAAAAACCATCACAGGCTTTTCCTAAAAGCCATTGATTCGTACGGAATTGAAGATCCCTTGCGGATAAGTCATTAGCATTGCAATACCCTGCCACATAATCTAACGCACTTTCCTTCGGCACCGCTTTGGCCTTTTTTCCAATCACAATTCCAAGTTCTGCTTCAAAATCAACTTTCTTCGCATCCGCGGGAATCTCCACTTTTTCGCTATGACCGGCAAGAGAATTGCCATACTTATTAAAAAGTACAGGGGTTTTAGGCAGTTCCATTTTCGATTCTTCCGCGTGCTTTCGATAATTTAAGCCCACACAAATGATTTTTGCACTTTTCGGTACACATGGATCATATTCAATCTGATTCTCTTGAAGGGTTAAATGGCTGTTATTCTTGTTGTAATTCACAAAATGTTGAAAAAATTCTTTAGAGTCTTCATCTGCTTGGAACCACTGTTCTAAAGAAAGAGGAATATTATGAGGTTCATTAGCTGCTTCCCACGCTTTGACAATGTCTACTATCCCCGCATCTGTTTTCACACCAAATTTAGATTCATCATTCGAACTAACTTTATAATTTACTAGTTTCATATTGATCACCTTCCCATATTGGTATCAAGCATTTTTTCCAAATGTCACGCCACCATCAATATACAGTGGGGAACCCATCATAAACTTCGATTCATCCGATGCAAGGAATAGAGCTGCTTTTGCCACATCATCCGGACGACCTAAATCTCCACTTAGCTGTCTTTTTCTAATGCCGTTTAATCCTTCTTCATAATCGTCATAAGAGTTTTTCAAAAAGTCTTCAACAAATGGTGTTAGGATTGTCCCTGGTAAAAGAGCGTTCACTCTAATGTTGTATGGGGCATAATCGACTTGCATGGATTTTGATAAAGAGAGAATGGCTCCTTTTGTTGCAGAGTAAGAGGCTCTGCGCGCTAGGCCAATTTCAGCAATACAAGAGGACATGTTAATAATAGTACCCCCTTGCTGCTGCATCATGTGCGGCAGCACATACTTACATGGCAAGAAGACACCTTTTATGTTGACATTTACCACCCGATCCCATAATTCCTCACTTGTTTCATGCACTGCCCCAACACCGGATATTCCAGCATTATTAAATAGAACATCGATCCTACCTTTGTCTTCCACCACCTGACTAATCATTCGTTCTACATCCGTGGCATTTGTTACATCTGCTTGCATAAATGCTGCTTCACCACCTAATTCGATGATTTCCTCCACAGTCTCATTTCCTGCATTACTCGATAAATCATTCACGATTACATAGGCGCCTTCTTTCGCAAAAACAATAGCGGTCGCTTTGCCAATCCCTGAACCAGCTCCGGTAATTAAAATCACTTTATTTTTTAATCTCACTCCGATCCCTCTTTCATCAAAATTTAATTGAAGCCACAAATCCAGCTCTTAAAGAAATTTCTTTTGCTAAATTTATAATTTCTGCTTGAGCTTTCTCCTTTTTCTCGTCCCACTTAGAAATCGGCACCGTCGCACTAACGGAAGCAATCATTCTGTTTTCATGATTTAGAATCGGAGCGGCGACACAATAGAAATTCTCCACAGCCTCTTGGTATTCCATAAAAAAACCATTTTCTTTGACACTCATTATTTGTACCCATAGCTCGGCTAAATTTCTAACTGTATATTGGGTTTTCGGTTTCAAGGAATCTTCCGGATATAATCCTTTAAATTCCTCGTACGTAAATTGGGAAAGCTGAACCTTTCCCATAGCAGTGGCATGGGCTGGGTATCTCATTCCTGGGTTGGTGGTAATACTCACGGGAGATGATCCCTCTTTTTTTGCAAGGTACACAATTTCCGTTCCATCCAATATGGAAAGCTGAAGGGTTTCATCCAACCTCTCGAGAGTTGGAAGCGCTGTCAAATTAAACGTATCAATAAAATCAAACTGTTTAAAATATAAAGGAGAAAGCATTCCTAGTCGTGTTCCAAGAGAATATGTACCATCCTTCTCTTTCTTCACCCAATTTAATACCTCCAACGTATTTAATAGGGAAAAGATCGAGCTTTTATTAATGTTTAATTCATTTGCGATATCAATCAATCGATATTTTTCCGGGTGGTGAGCAATCATATCGACTATGTTATCGACACGTTCAATAGCTGGGACCCAATACTTTTTCTCCATGTCACCAAGATCCTTTCAACTTCGCTGGTTTATTATACTAAACCAGGTTTTATAATTAATCTAAAAAATATACTTGGTTTATTAGGATAAACCAAGTTTTATATTTTCTATACATTTAATATATCATGGAGGTTTTAACTAGGCAAGAGGTGTATTTTAAATTTTCCGAATTTTTTAGTACCTCTCACACCTCTAAGTTTGCTAGATTTTGTCAAAATATAAAATGACGCTGAGCATAATAGCTGACAACAAACAAAATCCCTTCTGTGAAAATTTTACTAGTAAAGAGTGAAAAATTGCTTGCATGCGTAAAGAATTCAATCATCAAATAATTTCCAACTAGGATCAATACAGCTAACCATAATATTTGATGATTGTTTTTGAATGGAAGTACTTCTTGGCTTTAAAGACAAGATTTTTATTCAACAAGTAATTACCGAAGGAGCTGATTATTTTTGCTCCTATTACGGAAATAATCAAATTACCCGTCAGCAAATTGATGATATAAAAGAGGAATAAATCAATAATCCCACATGAAAAAGAAGACAAACTAAATTTTAAAATTGGAAAATAAATTCTAATAGAATCATATAAAGGGTGAAAATGACTTCCTCTATTATTATTCTCATAAAGCGTTTGAATCGGAATACTGAAAACCATATAGCCAGCAGCTTTTGCTTCTAATAACTGATTCATTTCATATTCATACCGTTCCCCTTTTATTTGGATCAGCCACGGGAGCATATCGATTGAAAAGCCTCTGAGCCCTGTCTGAGTGTCATTGATTTTATAACCGGATACAAAAGAGAAAACGCTTCTGGTTATGGTGTTGCCAATTAAACTTTTTAGTGGAACCTTTCCTACAAATTCTCTGCTGCCTAAAAGAATCGTTTTCTGATGCGAGGAGAGATCCACAGCCACTCGCTGAATATCCTCCCAGCTGTGCTGTCAGTCACAATCCGCGCAGACGACACCATCTTCGTCTGGATGATGTTTTAATATATAGGAAAAGGCTGTTTTTAGCGCTGCTCCCTTACCTTGATTCCTCTCATGGGACAATACCCTACAGCCTTTTTTTGCTGCTTGCTGAAATATAGAGCGGCAGCTTTCAGTACTGCCATCATTAACAATGAGAATACTATATTGGGAGTTTTGCCCGATTTCATCTATAAGCAGCAGCAACCTTTCATTCGGTTCATATTCGGGAATGATAACCATCATATAATTCACCTCTTTTAATTAATGTATAAAATATCGCTTACTCCACGTTCTTGCCCTTTACCGAGCGGGTTATTTACCACTCTTCCCTTAAAATACATCGTAGATGAACCGCCGCCATCAAGGTTATATGCCTTTGTACAGCCCAAGTCCTCAAACACTTGAGCAAACTCAGTATTCGGGTCAAAGAGAATGACATGAGCTTCATTAATCATATCTCAGCCATCGAAGGAGTAAAATCCACCATTATGTTAAGCTATGATGGCAATTTTACTGCTTAATTCCTCATCCATGTCGAAGCTGATTATATTTGATCAGCTTCTTTCCTTTTTCCTTTTTCCTCAATTCCTGATCGAAAAATTACTTTTTCGATTCAATGCTTTTTATAATAACAGCAAATAAATGGATAAAGATATTCATTGACATCTGTTTCTACCATTCATTATACTAAGGTTAGAAAAAACGATACAACTGTACCACAATGCGGTTAATTATTTCATCATCATACTATATAAAGAACATTTTCAAATAAATCCTCGGATTTTCTATTAAAAAAAGAATCTAATAAAAGATGAGGGATAGAGATGGGTTTAGTTAAGGTTGGCGTGATTGGAATAGGAAATATGGGCAGTTCCCATGTGCAAATGCTGGATCAAGGACAAATCAAAGGAGCAACTTTAACGGCGATTTGCAGTAGTAATGCAAGTCGAACCGATTGGGTGAAAAATAATACGCAAGGTAATGTGCAAATTTTCCGGGACGTAGAGACCTTTTTTAATGAGTCGGGAATTGATGCCGTCCTTATTGCCACACCACATTACAGTCATCCGGAACTCGCCAAAAAGGCCTTTGCGAAAGGAATACATGTCCTCATTGAAAAACCGGCAGGCGTCTATACAAAAGATGTACTGGAAATGAATGAGGCAGCGAAGTCTAGTGGAAAAGTATTTGGCATCATGTATAACCAAAGGGCCAATCCGCTTTATCAAAAATTACGGGACCTTATTCACTCAGGTGAACTTGGCGCAATAAAACGGATCAATTGGATTGTTACGGATATTTACCGTTCACAAAGCTATTACGATTCAAGTAAATGGAGAGCCACATGGCAGGGTGAAGGCGGCGGTGTTCTATTAAACCAGGCACTACACCATTTAGATATTTGCCAGTGGACAACTGGGTTCCTGCCAAAGAGCATTCGTGCCATGTGCAGTATAGGAAAGTATCATGATATTGAAGTAGAAGATGATGTAACCGCATTTTTGGAATATGAAAATGGAGCGACAGGTGTGTTTATCGCTTCAACAGGAGAAGCTCCGGGATCGGATCGCTTTGAGGTTGTTGGCGATCGCGGGAAAATCATTGTTGAAAATGAAGAACTTACTTTTTACCGATTAACACAATCTGAACGTGAATTTAATGCTTCGTATAAAGGCGGTTTCGGTAAGCCTGAATGGCAGAAAGTCGATATTCTAGTAAAGTCTGAAAATGCGAATCATTCAATGATTGTTCAAAATTGGATCGATTCGATTGAAACAGGTTCATCATTATTGGCACCAGGTGAGGACGGAATAAAGGCGCTGGAAATTTCAAATGCCATATACTTATCTTCTTGGTTAAACGAAAGGGTAGAATTGCCAGTCAACCCAGACCTTTATTATGAAAAATTACAAGAAAAAATCAACACTTCCACATTTAAGAAAACGTCCGTCACCAATACTACCTTAGATGTTTCTGGGACACATTAAGTACTACAAGGCGAACAGTACCTGTCACTGTTCGCCTTTTCTCAGTAGGTTTTTATCGTCGGAGGTATATAGTCTAAAAATTTATCTATTAATACGTCGGGTTGTTCTGCAATAATTGCCATCGAACGGAATTTCTCTTGGAGGAATCTTTGTTCGATCATATGGTCAAACAGGCTAATCAATGGGTCATAATAATGATTAATATTTAGAAGACCACAAGGCTTTTGGTGCAAACCAATCTGACCCCAAGTAAACATTTCAAAAAACTCTTCAAGTGTACCGGTTCCACCAGGCAAGACCACATATCCATCAGACAAATCAGCCATTTTTGCTTTTCTTTCGTGCATTGTTTCAACGGTAATTAACTCCGTTAAGCCTTTATGAGAAATTTCACGTTCCTCCAATACTTTAGGGATCACACCAATCGCATGACCGCCTTCATTTAATACTGTATCAGCAACTGCACCCATCAAGCCGTTACTCGAACCGCCGTATACTAAGGTAATATTTCGTTTGGCTAACTCTTTCCCTAATAGAATGGCTCCTTCTCTATATGCCTCAGAAGCACCGAAACTTGAACCGCAAAAAACTGCTAATCGTTTCATAACCTGCCTCCTTAATTTTTTATCTATTATACAGTATATATTTGTCCTATCGAAATTAGAATATTTCAATGAGTATCCCCATAGCTGAAGCTAGGGGTTTTACGCTGCTTTTTGATAATAGTCCAAGCACTATCCAAATAAATAACTGAAAGAAACGTTCTAGCATGTTTTTGAGAGGACAAGAATAAAATCGAAGAAAGGACAAATCACTGGAAAGGTGATAATAGTGAAAGAGATTACCTTTAAAGCATTTGCCATTACGCATGAAATTGATTTGAACAAAATCGCCATCCATTGCGGTATTCCCAAGAAATTCACCTGGGAACAGCCATTAATCCTGAGAGGCGATATTCTAGAATCGATCCTCCATCAAAATGTAGATGATTCGCAAATGGTATTAGTCTTTTCTTTTGGCAGCATTGTCTTCATTAATCACTCACACGCGGATGAGATAACAGTCCTACTTCACTACATCCATTCCTTTGAACCAGACTTTGAAATCGAACAAGCCGACAGATATACAGACGACTACTGCATTCATATTACTGAAACGGAGAACCTTGAATTAACCGATGAATATGTGGTCGTGCCAGAATATGAGGATTTTTACCCTGAATTGATTTCTACTGTCATCGCAAAATCAGTGGCGCTTGAGAAAACAGAGGAACAACTCGGGAAAATCCACGACAAACTTGAAACCATGATCGATAGGCTGGAGAAAGGCAGACTGAGAATCGGCAACAAGGAATTGGCACGTACGACCGCGAAAATCGTGCGTCACGAGTATAATACACTTGCTTATATCATGATTTTAGATAAGCCTGATATTACATGGACGAGCAGCACGGCCAGCGAATTTTACGACAAGATGGTCGAGTTTTTTGAGTTAAATGATCGCTATAAAATTTTGAAAAGCAAGACGGACATTTTATATAACATCATGGATGGTTTTTCGACGATTAGCCATTCGATCCGGGGACTATTCGTGGAATGGATCATTGTAACTCTAATTGTTGTTGAGATTGGTCTGACGATCTTAGAAATTGGCGGATGGTTATAAGGTATATACTAAAAAAAAGACACCTAATGACTTCGGTCAGGGTGTCTCATGCTTTGATTTGGTAATAAAACCTCTAGCTAAGGCTAGCTTTCATTTCTTCTACGGATTCTACTTCAAATCCTAAATCAAGTAACATTTTGTGATCTTCCGTTTCATCTTGTCCAGCAGTTGTTAAGTAATCACCGACAAAGATGGAATTGGCTGCATATAAACCCAATGCTTGGAGTGAACGAAGGTTGACTTCTCGTCCACCTGATATTCGAATTTCCTTTGTTGGATTGATAAAACGAAATAACGCCAAAACCTTTAAACAATAAAGTGGGTTCAATTCTTTTACTCCTTCTAACGGAGTACCATCAATCGCATGTAAGAAATTAATGGGAATTGAATCCGCATCAAGAGCTTTTAAGCTGTTAGCCATATCGACTACATCTTGCTTGGTCTCCTTCATCCCTACAATAACACCTGAACATGGGGACATTCCGTATTCTTTTACCGTTTCCACCGTAGTGATTCGATCATCGTATGTATGTGAAGTTGTGATGTTTGCATGATTGCTCGCAGAAGTATTGATATTATGATTGTAACGATCTACCCCGGCTTCTTTTAGTCGCTTTGCTTGCTCAGGTTTTAACAGCCCTAGACAGGCACAAACTTTCAATCCATATGTTGTCTTTATTTCTTTAACTGCGTCCACAACGTGATCTACATCTTTATTAGATGGCCCTCTACCACTAGCAACAATACAATACGTCCCTATATTTAAATCATGTGCACGTTTTGCACCTTCAATTATAGTATCCTTATCTACCATTCTGTAAGAATTAATCGGTGCTGTCGAAATCGAAGATTGAGAGCAATAGCCACAATTTTCGGGACACAGTCCAGATTTTGCATTCATGATCATATTAAGCTTTACTTTTTTCCCATAATAGCGCTTTCTAATTTGAAAAGCAGCATGCATGAGTAAAAGTACGTCATCATCAGGACAATCTAAAATTGAAAGGGCCTCCTGATTTGTTATTTCCTCCCCATCTAACACACGATCTGCAAGTTCCATCCATTTATTCATCTTTATCCCTCCATTTTATTTCATTTACCATGTCAATCCGATAAATTCCGAATATTCCAAAGTTCCGAAGTTCCAACCATATCCCTTTTAATTGTAAACCAAAATTACGATGAGGTTAACATTTAAATAATAGAATCGATAAATTATTCTGTCAATGGGTTTTGGAATATTTATCTTTTCTAGACAAAAAATGCCTTGTCTTATGACTGGGCATCATACACTTCCTATGGTTACCGCTGGACCGATTATGTCTTCATATACGAAAAATATCACAGCATTATGTACTGTAGTAACAAAAAATTTTATACTATCTTATAAAATAAAGTCCACCTCCTCATAAAATAGCTGGAAATGGACTTTAAATGATCTCTCTATATAGCACCTTTTGTTTTTTATCCATCTGTTTGTCTAACCAGCCACCCAAATCTCCTAAAAACTTCTCTCTTCCCACTCCATCAAAGGGGCGATGCTTGACTAAAGGGTATTCATATAGCTGTTTATCCTTGGAGGCCACTAGGTGAAAAAATTGGCTCAGCTTTGCTGGTGGTGTAATCTTATCGTCAAGTCCGTATTGCAATAAAAACGGAAGCTTAATCGACGTTGCTTTATTTACTACCCGTGATGTCGTTTGGATTAAGCCTTGTCCCAAACCAGGTGTAACGATATTGTGACGTAAACGGTCGGAATAATATTTAGCACGCACGGCTGAATTTTTCCTCTGCAATCGAAAATTTCGAGATTTATTGATACTATAGTCTGGTTTAACCTTCCCCATTAAGCTAATTCCTAACTGCTCAATCGGTGTCACTTCGTAAGAGATGGCAGGAGAAATCGCAATAATTCCTGAGATACCTGCACTATGATCTAAGCAATAGTCGAGGGTAATCAGGCCGCCAATGCTATGTCCGACAATATACAATGGTAATTCGGGCTGATCTAGAGAAACGAGCTTTCGAAACTCGTGTAAATCCCCTCTAAATTCATCCCAAGACCGTATAAATCCCCTTTTACCAGTGCTTTTTCCATGACCGCGCAAATCAAAGGCATAAACAATATATTCTTTTTTAACCAAGCTTTCGCTAAGATTCTGGAGCCCCCCGCTATGGTCGCCATGTCCGTGAACTAAAATAACTGCCGCTTTTGGAGCCGATAATGGTTCGATCACTTGAAAAAATAGTTCTGTTCCATCGACACCATTAAATGTCCCTTCTGTTGTCATGCTATGTAATCCTCCAGTTGCAAACAATATTAAAACAAGTCTTTGTCATTTAGAAATCTTATTAAGTTCATTTTATTATAACACAAAGCAAAAGTACCATATTCCGGTTCCCCTGCCAAAACCTGTGCAGTCTCTAGCAAAAAACTCGACCTATATAAATCGCTTACAAATCTTAATACTTTGAATATTTTAAAGTATATATACAAACCTTAGAAATTGTATTATTATTTCAATAATATAAAAATTAAAGAAATTTCGACAAAAATATAAGCAGCAATTTGATAGGAAAAAATGTCCAAAAAAATTCGACAGCATATACGGGAGGTGAGTAAGATGGAAATCCTTGAAAATAAGCGGTATTCAACAAAGGGTATATGTACGGTAGAGGGATGCGATGAACAAATAAAAGCACGACAGTTATGTAATAAGCATTATGTACGAATGAGAAGGAGCGGAAAAACTGACACCATTAGGGTTGAAGCTTGCTCAATTGACCATTGTCTGGCTGTAGACTGTTCTAAACCCTATTTTGCAAATGGATACTGTGAACATCATAACTACATTTACAATAAATTAGGCTACCCACATATGCCAAAAATAATAAAATTATGTGGAGTTAAAAAATGTTCAAATCACCACTTTCTTAGAGGTCTATGTGAAAGCCACTACAACGAGTGGATATCAAATCTAAAAAAAATACCAGCTTTTGCTGCGAATGAGAAAATGTAATTATTCTGTCTATATGATGTCCATGGAGACGAATACTATGATTACACTATACCTACAAATAGACCTTCTTATGAAAGGTCTATTTGAGCATATTAGGATATTGTTGAATCATCTTCCTGACTAACGGACTGGTTTGTTCCGGTAACTCGTGTAACGGGAAAAATCCAGCATCAATCGACTCTTTCCCATCAATTTTGATCGTATTCTTTTTAATATCTTTTGATACATAGGCAATCGTGACTGGATAGAATTCATCGCCATTTGACAACTTTCGAAAATACTGCTTACCTGAAAATACCTCTACTAACTGAAGTTGGCCAATTTCAACGCCGGTTTCTTCAAACACTTCTCTTCTTCCGGCCTCCTCGACAGACTCCCCTAATTCTAATAGCCCGCCTGGAAGTCCCCAAATGCCTTCAGGTCTTTTTTGTAAAAGAATTTTTCCCTGATCATCAATTACGCACACCATAGCACCTACTAAAATAAGTGGCCGGTTCCCGACTATTTTTCGTAAATCTTCAATATAGCCCATCATTAACCTCCATAAATTGCCTCATTATAATTATAATCTAGCGAATTGGTGCCTGACACTCATTTCTACACCCAATTAAAGGAAATTTTTAAAAATGCGTCTTTTCTTGGTATAATAGATTATGTTTTTCAGATAAACTTGAGGTGAAGAAGAAATAAATAAATTAAAGTATGATAACGATTTGGATATGACTCTCCAAAAAGGTACGACCTATATATATACTTACGCCTTTGCTGAGGATGAACGCTCTTTATGTGCTTTGGAAATGCGCTCATTATTCGGTGAGGTGTCTCAATCTAATGTCTTGGAAAGTTTCGTAAAAATCGATCCAAGTCGAAGCCCGTTTATTAAAGAAAGAATCACGGTGTTAAATAAGGTGGAAAGCCTTGAGGATCTTTTTATACAGGTAGAAACTTTGCAACTAAGCGGAGCAACGTTTAAAGTCACCTATGTGAAAAGTAGTGGTCAGGCAAAAAGTGAACAAGAAGGATTCGAAAACCGGCGTGCCATTGAACGAGAGCTTGGCTTACACATCAATGGTCAAGCAGATCTTCGTCATCCTGATCGATTGTTTGGCGTCATGAATATAGACGGAAGTTGGGTCTTCGGTGAGTATGTAAAAAGTGCGTCGGTTTGGTTTCGGCATCAAAAGAAGCCAAATGGTTATTCCACAGCGCTCAACACACGTGTGGCTAGAGCAGTGGTAAATATCGCCATCCCCAATCCAAACGGAATTAAGGCCATCGATCCTTGTTGTGGAATTGGAACCGTCCTAGTTGAAGCTAGGTCGATGGGAATTGATATTGTTGGAAGTGACCGCAATCAGCTTATCCTTCCTGGAGCACGAGAAAATATGATACACTTTGGTCTTAGCGGAGAAATACACTTAGCTGATATTCGCGATATCACCAATCATTATGATGTAGCCATCATTGATTTGCCTTATAATTTGTGTTCGGTGATAACCCCTGATGAGCAGCTGGAAATGCTCCAAAGTGCACGTAGGCTTGCTGACAAAGTGGTCGTCGTTACCGTTGAACCTGTCGATGAAATTCTTTTAAAAGCAGGTTTTGCGATTTTTGATCGTGCTGTTGCTAAAAAAGGGTTATTTATACGAGAAGTGATAGTATGTAATTGATAAGGCTCCATCTTTGCCTATTCATTAATAATATAACGTAATCTTTATTAAGTTTTATCGTTACGAAAAGAGGGGAATGTATGAATAAACAGTCCATATACGGATTAACTATAGATCAATTGGCTACTTGGCTTACCGAGCACGGTGAGAAGAAGTCGAGAGCACAAAAAGTATGGGAATATCTTTATCGAAAGCGTGTAACAGCTTTCTCGGAAATGACAGAAGTAAATCAAGCGTGTCTTCAATTACTGTCAGACAACTTCGAAATCCAAACCTTACAGGAGCATATTAAACAAGAATCAGCTGATGGAACGATTAAATTCTTGTTTAAACTTCAGGATGGCAACTTGATTGAAACGGTATTAATGCGCCAGAAATATGGCCTTTCTGTTTGTGTGACAACTCAAGTAGGCTGTAACATTGGCTGCAGTTTTTGTGCGAGTGGTTTATTAGCAAAAAGCAGGGATTTATCGAGCGGGGAAATTGTCGAGCAGATTATGAACGTTCAATTGCATCTGGACAACAAAGGACAAGGTGAAACGGTCAGTCACGTAGTCGTGATGGGGATTGGTGAACCATTTGATAATTTTATAAACCTAATAGACTTTATCAGGGTGATTAAAGATGATAAAGGGCTTGCGATTGCGGCTAGACGGATCACCGTGTCAACCAGCGGTCTCGCGGAAAAGCTTATTGAGTTCACGGATATGGGGCTGCAGGTAAATCTTGCTGTTTCCCTGCATGCGCCAAATAATGAGCTTCGTACGCGTATTATGAAAATAAACCGTGCGATTCCGATTGAAAGATTAATGCAGGCGATGGAGTATTACGTAGAAAAGACAAACCGTCGGATTACGATTGAATATATTCTGTTGCGTGATGTAAATGATCATAAGCAAGAAGCCGAGCAACTGGCCGAACTTCTTCGCCCTCTCGGACAGCAAGTCTATGTAAACTTAATTCCATATAATCCGGTCGATGAACATAGTCAATATCAAAGAAGTGAACAGGAATCAGTCCTGGCATTTTATGATACGTTGAAAAAGGGCGGAATTAATTGTAAAATCCGCCAAGAACATGGAACAGATATTGATGCCGCGTGCGGACAGTTACGAAGCAAACAAATCAAAAAAGCTGAAGTACAGTAATTTCATAAAAGGTTATGTTAAACAAGGTGTTGGTTTAACATAACCTTTTTAGTTTTATCCGCATTTTATGTCTGTGCCGATTTCGACATTCTTTTCTCCATTTCCCGGGAAAAAATCCTGTTGATAAAAGGGTTTATATAGAATCTAATCAAACGTTTGGTTAGTAAGGAATTATCGGGAAACCTGTCAAAGTGTGATTTATTACCGATAAAAGTCCTTTTATCGACTTGTTTTTTCTTTTAATAGCGGAAAAACATACCTGGGCCGACCAAGTTTTGCTTCAATAAAAGGTTGAAATCCTTTATTTATAGGGTCCCATGGCTATTTAATCAAACGTTTGGTTAGTTTTATTTTTGGTGGAACTAGTCGAGACATGTAAAAGATTTAAAAGGAGAAAGGGCTCGTTAGTATAATAGCTGTTTATTTTTAATACGCTGATAAAATCTAATTTCCCGCTGATAAAGTGTGTGAATTCGCTGATAAATAGACCGGAATCGCTGATAACCCCCTCAAAACCGCTGATAAAAAAATGAAAGGATCTTTATTAATATATGAACCTCACTTTACTAAGAGAAATCCCTATGTTAATGGCAGACCAAATTGGTTTCGCAAATAAATTCTACTTTTTCGCAAATAAAAATCAAGTGTAGTTCTAAACCTTCGATTTGGTAGGTAGAAATATTTCAAAAAGCATAGTTTTTTAAATAAATCATCTTCTTTTAACGTGTAAAGTCATCTCTTTTTGAAAAAACATACAAAAAAGGTATCTAAATAAGATTTAGACACCTTCGTTTTAGTTATTCAGTAAATTTTTTAAAAATCAATGTGGCATTATGACCGCCAAATCCTAATGAATTTGATAAAACCACTTGAACATCCTTCTCCTTTGCCACGTTGGGGACATAATCTAAGTCAAGTTGTTCATCAGGTGTTTCATAGTTGATGGTTGGAGGGATGATTCCTTCCTTGATCGCTAAAACAGAAAAAATGGCTTCGATGGCCCCTGTCGCACCTAACATGTGGCCTGTCATCGATTTTGTGGAACTTACAGATAAAGTATAGGCATGTTCCTTGAAAACCTCTTTGATGGCTAACGTTTCATACAAATCATTATAATAAGTCGACGTCCCATGAGCATTGATATAGTCGACTTGGTCAGGGGAAATCCCAGCATCATCTAATGCTAATTTCATTGCACGCTGGGCACCTTCTCCGTCTGCTGCAGGTGTGGTAATGTGATGGGCATCACCTGTAGCTCCATATCCTATCAATTCTCCATATATGGCTGCACCACGGGCGATAGCGTGTTCTAATTCTTCTAGTACCACTATTCCTGCGCCTTCCCCGATGACAAACCCATCACGATTCTTATCAAAAGGCCGGCTTGCCGTGTTCGGGTCTGGATTTTTTGAAAGGGCAGTCATATTAGAAAATCCGGCAACGGTCATCTCTGTAATCGTTGCTTCTGTTCCGCCAGCAATCATCATATCCACATCCCCCTTTTGAATCACACGGAATGCATCACCGATTGAATTGGCCCCTGAGGCACAAGCCGTAACCGAACAATTGTTGATTCCTTTTGCTCCAAGTGCAATCGAAACTTGTCCTGCCGCCATGTCTGGAATAAACATTGGAATAATAAACGGGTTGACTCTTCTTTGACCTTTTTCAATAAACTTCCGGTGTTGTTCCTCGAACTCAGCTAAACCACCGATTCCTGAGCCAATCCAAACACCGACTCGTTCAGGTTGAATATTTTCACCGATTTGGATCCCTGCATCATTGACAGCCATTTGACTTGCAGCCACAGCAAATTGACTATAACGCCCCATTCTTCTCGCTTCTTTTCTATCCATAAATTCTTCTGGTGCAAAGCCCTTTACTTCCGCGGCGATTTTGATATCCACTTTTTCTACATCAAATATCGTTGCTGGACCAATACCTGAGACACCACGTTTAATCTGTTCCCATGTTGAATGAGCATCATTCCCCAAAGGAGTGACTGCTCCAATACCTGTAATCACTACTCTTTTATTCATTTAATGCTCTCTCCCACCCATTATTCAAAGTTATTTACCGACGAATTATCATCCTTTATAGTTTAACTAATTTAGAGTGGTTGGACAAATTGATATCGAACTATCTTTAGATTTATGTTTAGTTTGTGTAAACAAATGGATGTCGTTTAAGCATATCAAGGTTTAACTACATATCACCTATTTTGGACAAGTGAACGTTGTTTTCAGTTTCATGAACCCGTACATTAAGCGTGCATTTCTACCTTTTTGGGTATGAGGATTCATTTTTGACTCAAGGCATTTCATAAATTGCTTATCACAGTAACACGGGGAATTCCCTCGGCTCAGACAACGATCATGCTGGTAGCAGCAGCCATCCACATCATTAATTGGTCTTCCCGGCCCGCTGCACCCCGGTCCACACCATCGATAACCTGGGAAAAGGCAAAGAGACAGCAGGCTCTTTTTTCTCCGTTTCAATCATTTACACCTCCTATAATTTTCCTAATATATTAATATGTAAAAATATAAAACCTGATTAGACATGTATTCTAAAAAGGGTACCCACCCACAGTGTGCTGAGATAATATGTCGGGAGACAACCTAAGTGAATGAGTTAAACCTATTAAAAAAAGCGGAACCTTTTAAGAAGGACCGCTTTTGTAGATTATTCAATTCGGAAAATTACTCTATCATTTTCCTCTATACTTTTCACACCACTTTATATACATTCGTTCATATTCAATTCCAAATTCCACAACCGAGATACTCGAGGCAATCGGGTCATTCGGGTTGGATGGATCAAGCATTTGGTGGAGTTCTGCTAGTTTCTCCAAATAGACGGCTAACACCCGGTATATCGTGAGAACTTCATTAAAATGATAATGCAGCATAGCATCAATGCGCGTTGGGCCATAGAAAACGGAATGTTTACATTCAATGCGAAAAACATTGATGAGCTTTTGGAGAAAACCGAGTGTTTCACACTAGACGGTGTGGCCGACAAAATTACTTGTCCAACCTTAGTGTGTGAAGCTTCTGCAGACCACTTTTTCGCCGGCCAGCCTAAGCTGTTGTTCGATGCTCTTGCCTGCGAAAAAACCTATATGATTTTTACAGAAGAAGATGCTGCTGAGGAACACTGCCATTTCGGCGCCCTCCTCTTCTTTAACCAAAAGGTTTTTGATTGGTTGGATGTAACGCTGGAATTCAATAGTGACTTACAACTTTCTGAAGGAATTATAGTAAAGTAGATAGAATTTCTTAATAACTCCATTGGTATCTGGATGATGTTAAAAGTGGAACAAACGATGAATTTGTTTTTAGCTATGCAGTAACAAGGTTCTCTAACAAGCTATCGTTGAATACAATAAACATAATAGGTTTTTTACGGCTTATATGTTTATTAAAAATTTTCACTTGAAAGGGGAATCTATACCTATGGATGTTTGCATTTCCTGTGGAAGTGAATTGTCGAAGTTTGAAAGGAATAGAAGTGAATGTTGGGAGTGTATGGATACAACCACTGAGGCCTATGCAGAAGAGGAATAATATCTCAATAACTATCCTTTTATAATAAAAAAACGGCCCTATTCCTCAAGACAAACATTAGGAATGGGGCCATCTTGGTTTTGGTTACTATCTCCACTGTGCACCGGCATAACTTTCGCCAATAGTGTTAATTGGATACATTTTTCACTACTTTCATTTCATTTTTGTAGCCAATTGCCAGGATCACATCACTACTTTTCATTCAAAAAAAAAATCCCTCCAAGTTAAATTCTTAATGGGCAATCTGAAATCTTGTATAGAAGGCACATCATACATTCACGATTCACCCTCTCCTAGCACTCTTTTACCAAACAAATAATCCAACAATCATCGCACTTAATAAAGATACTCCCACTCCACTGACCAACAGCTTCCAGACATTTTTTCCGATGATACTTGATTTTTCCTCACTAAGGATCGAATTAAACGTTCCATAAATCATACCAACTGTACTAAAGTTTGCAAAGGAAGTTAAGAACGTGACGGCAACAGCGACTGTATGCGGAGCAAGTCCACTTATTTTACCTTTGAGGTCCAACATCGCAACAAACTCATTGGTCGCTAGCTTTATTCCCATTAATTGCGCTACATACATGGCATCATCCCCAGCTAAACCAAGCAAGAACGCGAATGGGCTAAAGATTATTGAGAAGATTTTTTGGATGGTCAGCCCTTTCACCACGAAACCTAAAATTCCATTTATACCAGCAGTTAAGGCAACATAACCGATTACCATTGCCATGATGACAATGACCATCTTCACTCCGACTAACATACTGTTTGATATGGTTGAAAAGAAATCTTTTCGCTCCTCCTTCGAAGGAACATAAACGATATCTTCCTCTTTACTCACCTCAACAGGGTTCAGCATGTTTGCAATCAAAAGCGCGTTCAAGCAATTCAACGGAATCGCCACAAATACATATGTCGCTGGAACCATTGTTAAGTAGGCCCCAATGATCGAACCGCTGATGCTGCTCATACTCATGATTCCAAACGTTAGCAGGCGATGTTCTTTTAATACGGTCAGCTGCTGACGAATAACGGCCAGGGCTTCTGTATTTCCAAGAAACATCATCTGGATTGAAAAGAAACTCTCTAGCTTTGGCAATCCAGATACTTTTGAAATGAGCCAGCCCACTTTATCAATGATCCATGTTAAAATTCCGAAGTACGTTAAAATATCAAAGAATGTAATAATGAAAATAATTGGCATTAACGCACTAAAAAAGAAATCCACATGCTCATTCGCCATCACGGATGGGAATACAAATGAAGTCCCTTCGTTCGCACAAGCAATTAACCAGTTAAAAAACGATGCTATTTTATTAATAATCCATGACCCGATTTTCGTCGATAACATAAACCAGGTGATAGCTAATTCAACAACCAACAACGTCAAAATCGATTTCCACTTAACGTTTCTTTTATTAGGCGAGCAAAAATAAATAAGAACGAGCATTACTAATACTCCAAGTACATTAAACAAAAAATACAAGTAATCAACTCCTTTGGTTTAATATTCCCTAAATATTTTTTTGTATAGAAAAATCCCTCACCTTTTTCACACTTTCCACCGCTGGATATCATTAATTAAATTTGTAGAGTAAGAAACTGATTTCAATGGGATAGCCTCACGGCTGTCTCTTTTACTTTCAGTTCTCCGGGTAGAAAGGTCGCCCATTTGGCGACTCAAACCCCCACAGAACCCGGCGTGCGGATTTCCCGCACCGGGCTCTTCAGAAATTGCTTCACAGTTTCGCGTACATTTTTAATTCCGAAAATGGAATTAAAAGTTTAGGACGCTTTAGAGGAAAAATCGACTTAATCTTATTGAACTTTTCCCACGTTATATAGCTCTTTTGGCTTCTACTACTTAACATTCTTCTCCAATAACGTTCCGTAATTTTATAGATTTTTGTTATTGACCGAAGATTGCCAGCCATACCATAGTAATTGTAATGACCTCTAAGAATTTGATTTATCTTCTCAACTTGGTCTTTTATAGACCAATGTCTGATAGTACGAAGTACTTCTTGGATTTTATTTACACTTCGCTTAAATCTGGTCTTCTCGGTTTTCCTACCTACCATGAAATTACCCTTACGGTTTTTTGTACAATAATGTGTAAAACCTAGGAAATAGATCGTTTCTAATTTCTTTCCTTTTTGCAGGGCATGTTTACTGGCAAACCGTCCAAACTCTACTAACCTAGTCTTATTAGGTTCAAGCTCTAATGAGAATTTCCTTAATCTTTTCACAAGGACTTTCCCAAACCTTATTGCATCTGAACGATATTGAAAACACACTACAAAATCATCGATATATCTTATTAGATATGACTCTCCTTTGAGTCTTGGTTTTATTGCTTTCTCAAACCACAAATCCAATACATAGTGAAGATAAATGTTACTTAACAGTACACTAATTGAACCACCTTGCGGTGTTCCAGTTTCACTGACATAAATATCCTTACCTTCCATTACACCTGCTTTTAACCATCTTTTAATCAGACTAATAATTCTAGGATCACCAATCCTATGTTGCACGAATTTAATTATCCAATCATGGTCTAAGGTTCCAAAGAAGTTCTTCAGGTCAGCTTCCAGTACCCAGCTAACTTTCTTCCCTGAAATAGTCTCATTAAGTGTAGCTAAGGCATTATGTGCTCCCCTATTTGGCCTACCCCCGTATGAACAATTTAGAAAGTCTTGTTCATAAATTGATGAAAGTACGGTTGCCGTACTTCTTTGTAAAGCTCTATCTGCCACCGAAGGTACTCCGATTGGTCGTTTTTCGACTTTCCCAGGTTTAGGTATCCAGACCCTTCTTACTGCTGGAGGTTTGTAGCTATGTCTGTGGATTGAATTCAGTATATCTCCAACCCAATTTTCAAACTCAATTATAGCCATATCCCTCGTGATACCATCAATTCCAGGTGAAGTGTTCTTTGGCATATGGTTTAAACTAGTCCAAATCAACTCTTTTGTAATGTGATGTGCTACTGATGTAAATTGTAGTTTTGCATCCAGTTGAGCTTTTACTGCTATTCTCTCTAATCCTGTTGTCATGATTGGTTTCTCCTTACTTTGAATTAAGGACCGAAATCTTCCATTGAATGAAGCTCATGTTTCCTTAGATTGATTCAATTTCCGCTAACCGCTTCCCCGTGTAATAGGCTCTCCCTATCTCAGAGTACTATCAGTTAGTAAGACTTCCAATAAACCATCGAATTCTCCTTGCTTTGTAGGCTTGTTGAATTCTTATCTACATCCTGTAGAAGTTCATTGGATCTCCCTTGTTCCCAAGGAATCCATTGATGACATGCCGTAGGTACGAATCCCGGGAGTAATGAGAATGACCTAGCCTTTGGCGGTTATTTCATTATTGCCTTCCCCATTGAGAGAAAAGGTCGGCTACTCCACATCACGTTTAATTTCGGGACTAATTATCCTTTTCACTTTATTCCGGCCTACCATCTTCCTGTCTACGCTTCGCAGTACACGTTACCGTGTACCACGCAAGACTCGGTACAAGACTGCTGGCTAAGCATTATCTAGACGACTATCTCAAGTCGTATGTATTCCTTGAGCTTTCAAGGCGCAACTCCTCATCAAACCGTACGTGAGGTTTTCCCTCATACGGCTTTCCGACGTTCTTCTTTCTTTGGCTTTACGGTAACTAACTAGCTAATTTCACTAAAATATGTTCAATTTCTTTTCTTACAT
>NZ_JAGGQX010000058.1:1498-51812 GCF_018613095.1 Bacillus sp. ISL-75 | reverse complement strand
TTGTGGATGATTCTGTATGGAATTTTTCAATAACTCCTGATTCAACACTTAAACGATTTGAAGATGGAAAGGTGACGATTAAGTATCCATGGGTAGAAGGTGATCCTCATACAATTCTATTAATATCTGAAAATGGGATAATAACAGAAGCTGTTATTGATGCAGCCACCTTAACTCCTGAATTTTCATGGGATAATGTGTTGAACTACGGATTTATTGGTTTTTACGTAGGGATTGTTCCCATTACTTTAGGGTTACTATGGTTTCCATTTATGAAACGTTTGAAAAAAGGCTGGATTAATGCCATTCTTGCTCTCACAGTTGGCCTCCTCCTATTTTTATTCTTTGGTACGTTATTTGATGGATTTGAAATAGGAGCAGAAGCACCGTCTGTATTCCAGGGCAACATGGTGGTAATCATTTGTACGGTTCTTTCATTTTTATTACTGGTTGGATTTGATCAATATCAACATCAAAGACAAAAACGAACGGGTTATTCTCCACTAGGAATTTCATTATTGATGGCAACAGGAATTGGTCTTCATAATTTTGGTGAGGGATTGGCTATTGGCTCATCATTTGCACTAGGTGAAGCAGCATTGGGTACGTTTTTAGTAATCGGATTTACTCTGCATAATATTACTGAAGGGATTGGTATTGCTGCCCCATTACTGAAGAGTAAGCCAAAGATTAGCCACTTTGTGTTATTAGGCACGATTGCAGGTGCCCCTGCGATAGTGGGAACTTGGTTCGGAGGGTTTATTTTTTCACCAATTTGGGGCGCAGTATTTTTAGGTGTTGGTGCAGGTGCTATTTTACAGGTAATATTCGTAATTTCCAAAATGCTGATGGAAGAACACAAAAAGAATAATCAACCAGTTGTATCATGGATGAATTTTACTGGATTTACGCTTGGAATATTAATCATGTATTTTACGGCTTTTTTCGTAAAATAATCAGGAGGAATTTGAAATGGCTAATATAGGAATTGGTGGTGCATTATTGATATTTGTGATTGCATTAATTGTTTTTGGGCCGAAAAAACTTCCAGAGCTCGGTCGTGCTGTGGGATCTACACTTAAAGAATTTAAACAGTCAACAAAAGGGATATTGGATGATGATCACGATAAAGAAAAATAAATAAACTTCTATATAAAAGGTGGCTCATGATGTTAAGACGATGAACTACCTTTTTTATATATTCCTAAATCACAAACAAAAAAGAGAATTGTCCTGATTGTTCTCCATTTCAATCTGATCGGCTTCTCTTCTATATTCCATCAACTAGCTATGAATATTTTAAATTTTCATATTATTTATGATGCTATTGTATTAAATAATATTATAGCGTTATAATATGCTAGTGTAATAATTCGGTAACGTACTAAAGGAAATTTAAAATAAATAGCTAAGGTGGTAGTTCTATTATGAAACGGTTAATACCTATGATTCTAGTAATAGCAGCACTATTCTCGATCCTTACAGGATGTTCGTCTAAATCATCAGGAGCAAACGACAACACGCTCGTGATTGGGATTGATGATAAATTTGCCCCGATGGGTTTCCGCGATGAGAACAATAAAATTGTTGGTTTTGACATTGACTACGCGAACGCAGCGGCAGAAAAAATGGGGAAAAAGGTTAAATTCCAACCAATTGATTGGAGCACAAAAGAAGCGGAATTAAGCAGTGGACGGATTGACCTTATTTGGAACGGATACACTATTACGGATGAACGTAAAAAGAAAGTTCTTTTCACGAAGCCATATTTGAAGAATGCACAAGTGGTTGTTACATTGGCTGATTCAAAGCTTACTAAATTAGATGATTTAAATGGTAAGGTTGTTGGACTGCAAACACTATCTTCTGCAGCAGATGCTTTGGATGCCGCACCTATTAAAGCCAAAATTAAGACAGTTACCGAATTTGCTGATAATGTCCAGGCATTAACTGACTTAAAGAGCGGTCGTTTGGATGCAGTAGTAATTGATGAGATTGTTATCGATTATTATATGACGAAAGAAAAAGAATCCTTTAAAATTCTCGATGAATCGCTTGCTCCTGAAGAATACGGAATTGGCGTTAAAAAAGGGAATGAAGCATTACTTGAAAAGCTGCAAAAAGCACTCGATGAGATGAATGAGGATGGCACAGCAGCAGGTATCTCTGAAAAGTGGTTTGGCGAAAATAAAGTATTAAACTAATACCGAATATAAGGCGAACAGGATTTCCATTGGGAACCCTGTTTTGCTTTTGGAGGAACATATATGTCTTTTGATTATCTGATTTCCATACTTAAACCAATGCTCGAAGGCGCCCAGATGACAGTCCTCTTGTTTGTCATTGCGATTGTGGTTTCGATTCCACTTGGGTTTATATTAACGCTGGCTGTCGGCAGCCGTTTTAAGCCTGTGTCCCTGCTTGCACAAGGATATATTTACGTGATGCGCGGTACACCGCTCTTGCTTCAGCTGTTATTTATCTGTTTCGGGCTGCCGATGATACCAGTAGTTGGAGAATATTTAGTTTTGGACCGCTTTGTCGCTGCCTGTTTAGGTTTTATCTTGAACTATGCTGCCTATTTCGCCGAAATCTTTCGCGGCGGGCTTCTTGCGATTGATAAAGGTCAATATGAGGCCTCGCAAGTGCTCGGCCTGAATAAATGGCAGACGTTAACAAAGGTCATCCTTCCGCAAATGTTCCGGATCGCCCTTCCCGCTGTCGCGAACGAATCCGTTACATTGGTCAAAGATACCGCACTGCTCTATGCGGTTGCCGTTCCGGAATTGTTGCATTTTGCACAGACAGCTGTAAACCGCGACTTTACCATCGTTCCTTTCTTCGTCGCCGGTATTATTTACTTGATTATGACGCTCCTCTTAACGATGGTCTTTAAATGGCTCGAAAAACGGTTCAAATTTGAATAAGAAGGAGTGGTAACTATGCCTGTCATGGAAATAGCTAACCTCAAAAAATCGTATGGGAATTTGGATGTCCTAAAACAGATTAGCTTTGATGTAAATAAAAATGATGTGGTAGCCGTCATTGGTCCCTCCGGTTCCGGGAAAAGTACGATGCTCCGCAGTTTGGTCCATCTTGAAAAAATAGACGGTGGCACGATTTATGTCTCCGGTAAGCATTTAGTAAAGGACGGCGTCTATGCAAAACCCCAGGAGATTAAAGAGATCAATGCAAAAATGGGGATGGTCTTTCAGCATTTTAACCTCTTTCCGCATCTGACCGTAAAAGAAAATTTGGAACTTGCTCCAAGAATGCTGAAGAAGGAATCACCTGATAAAATTCAACAAAGAAGCAGTGAACTACTTAAGAAAATCGGGCTTACTGACCGGGCCACCGCCTATCCAGCCAATCTCTCAGGCGGGCAAAAACAACGCGTCGCCATTGCCAGAGCGCTCATGTTAAACCCAGAAATTCTCCTTTTTGATGAACCTACTTCTGCATTGGACCCCGAATTAACTGGTGAGGTATTACAAGTGATGAAGGATCTGGCCGAAGAACACATGACGATGATTGTTGTGACACATGAGATGGGATTCGCCAAGGAAGTAGCAAACCGGGTGATTTTTATGGACAATGGGGAGATTGTGGAATCTGGTTCGCCCGCGGAGTTGTTTACAAACCCTAAGAATGAACGAACGAAGGCTTTCTTGAAGCGTAGCTTATAAGAGTATGGTTGGATAATAAATGCGGGTGTCGATGTTCATCGAAGCATCATGAGGACAATTTTCACTTTTTCATCCTTAGGTTTGTCCTCATGAACACCTCATGAGGACAATTTTCACTTTTCCATCCTTAGGTTTGTCCTCATGAACACCTCATGAGGACAATTTTCACTTTTTCATCCTTAGGTTTGTCCTCATGAACACCTCATGAGGACAATTTTCACTTTTCCATCCTTAGTTTTGTCCTCATGAACGCCTCATGAGGACAGTTTTTACTTTTTCATCCTTAATCCTGTCCTCATGAACACTCCATACCGATTTTACAGTCAGTTGTTATTTTTCCACAGAATCATCTTTCGGAGCAATCCAAAACGCCACTACAATCGACACAATCATCACAAGAAACGGGGCATAAAAGAGCAAGAAATCATCCACGTTCATTCCCCCTAAGCATGTTCATCATTTCGATTCCCTTGGACATATTCCTTGTTAAACAGAAACAATTTTAGCAGTAGATATAGCGATGGCAGGAGTAATCCTAACCCTGCAATGAAGGCAACAATCAGGGCAATCGCCATCGATTGATTCGTAAAACTATCATAAAGGGTGAGATAGGGATACAGTAAATAAGGATAATGGGAAGCACCATAGGCCAAAAAGGCAAGCGCAAATTGCCCGACTAATAACCAGAATGCCAGACCGTACGCACGCCGCTTCCAGATCAAATAGACTGTTCCAACAAAGAAAATGACAGACAATCCGAACAACCACCAAAGGTCGATTAAGCGTTGATAATGTTCTGGATTGTGCATTCGCATTTCAATGATAATACCCGCGGCGGTGATAATGGCTGGTCCTGCCCAACTAAGCGCATATTTGCGAAGTAGGTTCGTTGCCGCCTCATCCTTTGCATGGTGGGCATACCATGTCAAGAATACAGCCGAGATATATAATACGGCTGTCAGACTAAGGACCACAATACTCCACGATAAAGGACTAGTAAACAAAGCCCAATAATCAAGCACAGGCGCAGAACTTTCCATTGTCACAAAGCCGCCTTCTGAAATCGTCAAGACACTCGACAGCGACGCTGGAATAAATAATCCCGTCAACCCATACAAAATGGTATATCGTTTATGTTTGAGTCCCCCGTAGGTTGTAAAGGCATAATAAGCTCCCCGAATCGCTAGCAAAATAATCGCAATGCTTGCCGGTACAAGTAAGGTTGTGCCGAAGTAATAAGCCGTTTTTGGAAAAAAACCAACCATCCCGACGAAGAAAAACACTAAAAAGACATTGGTGACTTCCCAAACCGGCGATAAATAGCGTTGAATAATCTTCGTCAAAATATGCTGTTTCCCGGTTAATGTACTAAACGCGTTAAAAAATCCTGCCCCAAAATCAATGGACGCAATGATGATATATCCAAAGAGAAACAACCCCAATGCACTTATTCCGACGATTTCCAGTGTCATAGCACATCACCCGCTTTCTCGGAGGCTCTATCGGCCAATTCCTGTTCCACCGTGTTCTTCCGGAACATTCGCCAGAGTACAACCACACTGCCAACCCCGAGGACAAGATAAAGCCCCGCAAATAAAACCAACATGATATCCACTTGACCGCTTGTTGTCGCTGCATCTTTAGTTCGCAAAATCCCACGCAGGACCCAAGGCTGACGGCCGACCTCGTCCAACCACCACCCCGCCTCAATCGCAAGAATGGAGAGAGGGCCGCCGAGCACAAGCAGCCAGCGAAACCATTTAGATAAAACGAAACGCCATTGGCGCCAAGTACCTATTACATATACCAAAGACAAAACAGTCATCCACATCCCAATCGTCACCATCATATCGAATAAATAGTGGATATACAGGGGCGGCACTTCATCCTTCGGAAACTGATCAAGTCCTATCACTTCTGCATTAGGAACTTCATGAGCCAGAATGCTGAGTGCAAAGGGAATTTTCAGTGCATATTTTACTTCCCCATTATCAAGGACACCGTATAAGACAAGCGGTACACCTTTCCCTGTTTCAAAGTGCCACTCAGCAGCAGCTAATTTTTCCGGTTGATATTCGGCCAAATACTTTCCGGAGAAATCCCCTAAAAGAGCAGTTGCTACGGAAAAGACGAATCCGAGTTTCATTGTTAAAAACAAAGCCTTTTTATGATACGTATGGTTTGACCCCTTAAGTAAACGAAAGGCTCCAATCGCAGCCAGGACAAACGCTGACGTCATATAGGCGGTGACGACCACATGGGCTACCTTTGTCGGCATCGCCGGATTAAACATGGCCACAATTGGACTGACATTCACTAATTGGCCATTAACGACATCAAAGCCCTGGGGTGCATTCATAAATGCATTGACAATGGTAATAAAAACGGCTGAAAAAGAGGCTCCCATCGCAACTGGAATCAGCAGGAGCAGATGTTTTTTCTGGTCCTTAAACCGATCCCAAGTATATATGTAAATACCTAAAAAAATCGCTTCAAAGAAAAACGCAAATGTCTCCATAAATAACGGCAGGGCAATCACGTTTCCCGCTAACTGCATAAAATTGGGCCATAGGAGTGAGAGTTGTAACCCTATTGCGGTCCCGGTCACAACGCCAACTGCCACGGTAATCACAAATCCCCTTGTCCACCTTCGAGCTAATAAAATATAGTGTTCATCTTGTTTCTTTATCCCAACCCATTGAGCAATCATAATCATTAGTGGAATCCCAACACCAATGGTCGCATAAATGATGTGAAAGGATAAGGTCAATTCTGTTAGAACACGACTAAAAAATACTGCTTCCTCATTACCCAATTAACTCCCCCCCTTCTTATCCTGAAAAAAGCCGTCCAATGATCGACAGTCCCATAATGGATGCAACAATAAAAGCCAGCCAAATGAGCTTTCGCTCTTGTTTTTTGTAAATAAAAATCCCACCTTATCTTTTGGCTAATTTAATTAATTAAGCACACTTCTTACATACCATTCCCAAAATTATGGCGGAATATATTTAACGGCACTGGAAAGTATCCGCACACAGAAAAAATAGTGAGAAGTGGTGGTCAGTCAACAATCCCCACCACATTCCCACTATTCATTTTTTTACCAAGACGAACGGTCAAGGTTAATCCAAATTTATGCATTCCCAACATTAGGATTCCCGCAAACAATTGATCAAGTCTTGTATTAAATGGTGATGGCAGTATATTGAGAGAACTTAATTGGGAAGGTGAGATACAAAGGTTTGCGGTTAGTTGTGTAAGAAGTGGATTATTCATTCCACCAATAAAGGCAGTTAATATGAAAAGCAAACAGGCGGGCATTAATACAAGCCCGCTCAAAAATAGATAACGTTTATTCTGCCCCTTTGAACCATACTTCTTCGAGTCAGGAGAGGCTATTGGCCCCCACATCCTAAAAGATAGGACGAACAGCACAAATAAGTAGCCATTATGGACAAACGAATTTTGAGAGAGAGTCGTTAAAACTACTGGGAAATGGTACATCAAGAACATGGCTCCAAAAGCATAAAGTGCAGCAATTGGCGGTAAGAAAAACTTGCTTACTCTTACAAAGATGGAGAGATGACGAATTTGCTGGAGAAATGAATCTGGAATACCTAATAAAAATAGAGGTGGGATGATAAAGTATAAAATGCTCATTTGCAGCATGTGCAAACTATACGACAAGTGACTTATGGTTTCAAATGGACTGCCAAAGGTTACGTACATAATGCTTAAACTGAGGAAAAAAAGCAGGGGTTGTTTTTGATGAAGCTTTATTTTTGTAAAAGAAAGTACTAAGACTACATATAAAACTGCTATACAAATGAGACAAGCAAGTAATGGTGTATTCCACAACGATTGACCTTCCAACCACATCGCATAGAACATGATATCCTCCTTCCTACTCTGGGGATATTTACTTTTTAAGCGAGCAAATAACTTTAGATTATATGACAGTTTAGCTGATTTATGACAAAAAAGAAGAACCTTAGTGGCTCTTCCTTTTCCATATTCAGTTTTACTTTCAAAGCAAAGTCCCCCTTTAACGCATATATAGCCGCTGCCTCGTTTGGCTTCCTATCTTTTTCTGACTAGACGGTTCTTTTTCAAAAGATTACTTTCAATTTTCTCATAGTACTCAATTAACCAAAGGATTACTTTGTTTATTTCCTCGAATCGAACTAGTAAGAAATGGATGGCAAAAGCTACACTTGTCCCTATGAGCATTCCTGCTGCCACATCTAAAGGATAATGGACTCCTGTCCAAACACGGGACAGAGCAATGCCTGCAGCCAATACCAACCACATCCAGCCGTCACGTTTTTTCCAAATCCAAATGGCCGTTGCAATCACGAATGCGGCAGTCGCGTGGTCACTTGGAAACGAGGCGTTTTTCACATGAGGGATTAACCAGTTTACATGATGGGTGACAAAAGGACGATTCCGGTAAAAAAAGTGACCTATTTCTCCATTTATACTTAACGCAACACAAGCGGCCAGAATTGCCTCAACAACCATTTTTCGGTTTTGTGATTTATGATAAAACCAATAAAAAATGATTCCTGCAAAAAATAGATACTCTGCTTTTTCTGCTAAAAATATCATCAATGGGTTTAAAAATCGCTCACTTATTGCAAAGTGATTGATTATTTGAAAAATACTATAGTCTATGTGAGACATCTTAACTAACCTCCAGATTCATGTGGTTCAACAATCTTATATTCTCAAAGGAGAAGAAAATCTTACCAATCCCGATTGCCTGCTGCTGGTCTTTTGGTCAAGGAGTGTTTCTATCATCTCCACGATATTTTCCGGCTTCTCTAGCTCAATTCCCTGCTGGTAAGCATCAATAGCATCCTCCCAGCCTTTCATTTTTTTCTGGTTCGTTAAAACACTAAGCAGCTGTTTTTCCAATGGAGTGCTCTGGTCGAGCTCAAATACTAGCTCTTTCCGCTTTAAATATTGGAGATTTATTTCCTCCTGCCCAGGAAGTGCAGAATGCACAAAGATTGGCAGTCTTTTTCGGATCGCTTCACTTATAGTGACTCCACCCGGTTTTGAGATAATCGCGTCCACTTCTTCATACAGTAAATTCATTTCTGATCTTGAAGAAAGATAGGTTAATGGTTTGATATACTCTAAATCCCACGAAAGAATTTCATCATAAAGCTTCTTGTTATTACCACACAATACGAAGAAGTCTAAGTTTGGGGACAGTTTTAACTCTTCAGCTAGTTTCAAAATCCCGCCCAAACCGCTATTTCCTCCAGATAATAAGATTTTGAGACGCTCATTTTCGTGTTTCCGATGAAGGGTTTTTGTAATTTCTTCATGGACAGGAATACCAGTGACCATCATCTGTTGGTTCGTGGTTTGATATTTTCTGCCGAGTTTTCGTTTGATCTCTTGGCTAGGGAGAAAATGGAGATCAATCCCTTCTCTTCCCCAAACACTATTAATAAAGAAATCTGTGTAAACGTTAATAATCGGTATGTCGCATTTTCCCTTCATTTTTAACTTACTAAGAAGAGAAGAAGGGAACCCATGCGTACAAACAAGTAAATCTGGTTTTTCCTCTGCTAACAATTGCTCCATTTTCTTTAAAAAGAGCGGTTGATACCATTTAAAGGAATGTCTTTTAGTTGGTGATACGTAAAAAAAGCTTTTATAGGCAAGATTATAGGTTTCTGGTGCGTAGCGAATCCAATTGAGATAGCCATTTGTAATCACTTTTTCTAACGATTTATTTGTATAACTTAACAAGTCGATTTTTTTAAAAGTAAGATCGTCACAATGATTTTTTAATAGTTCCATTAATGCCTCAGCGACTTGATGATGTCCCGATTGCATTTGTAAGAGTGGTAAAAACAAAATCTTCTTCACTTATTCCATCTCCTGTTCTACTAGTAATCGAACTTTGAAAATGATGATTTCTAAATTACCCTTTCAATGTATCACTCATTTCTTGAAAAACTCGTTTTTTAATGGATTTTTAATCTTACCTTCAGCTTTTTTTTAGCTTGGTCAAAAACAAAAACCTGAAAAGATGCCTTTTCAGGTTTTGTTTTATTTTCTCCTATTCAGCTGATGTCGTTTTTTTCCTTTTTATATACTTACGTATGACAAATAGCAGAAAAAGAACGAAAAATACCATTCCTAAATATGGAATATAGTCTGGATTTATATGAAATACCTTTCCTGCATAATAGCCTCCCACAATAAAAGGGATGGTCCAGAGAAGAGTGCCTAGCAGGGAAAAAAGGAAAAACCTCCGAAATGGAATATTTGTAATCCCAGCAAAGTACGGGCTTATCTGCCTAATACCTGGCAGATAAAAACCAATAACGATTGTTTTACGTACATTTTTTGTATAGATACGACTTACTTTTTCCCAACGGTCATCGCTAATCCCGACATACTTTCCGAATTTTTTTATAATAGGGGACCCTGCATATTTTCCAATCGAATAGGCTGTTTGCATTCCTATAAACGCTCCGAGAATGGAACTAAGTATGGCTAGCCCTATTGAGAGCTTATGATGAAAACTCAGCACGCCGATTAAAAAGAGCAGCGATTCTTCAGGAGCAGGAATACCCACAATACCAAAGAATAAAAAGAGAAAAATGACTAGGTAACCATATATATTAATATAATTAATAATTGTCTCTACATTCATAGCAGCCTCTAAAAGTTCACTTCTTTTAATGTGATAAATTTTGTGCCCTTAATTACATTTTCCTGTAAATAGATTTCTAAGCACTTTAGCATATAACGGGGAGCTAGCCTATCGGCACCCAAGGTTTCCCCACAATCATGAAGCAACAATACAGAGCCTGCTTCTGTCGTTTGGAGCAATTCTTCAAGCAGTCCGTTTTTACCCTTCGCTACCTTCCAATCACCGAAGATATGCGACCACATTATCACCTTATATCGCTTGCTCAATAGTAGGCTGGCACTATTAAAACTCCCCCATGGCGGCCGGTAAAAGGGTACTGCTTCATTGGTGCATTCAATGATTGCCTGTTCTGTCATTTGCAGTTGTTTTTTTAAGCGAAAGGGGGAGAGAATCCAACTTGAAATATGGTCATAATGATGAATTCCAATCGTATGTCCCTCCTGACTCATCCGTTTAATAATGGTAGGATTGGCTTTCACTTTACTGCCGACCACAAAAAAGGATGCCTTTACACCGTACTTTTTCAAAAGATCAAGTAATTGTGGTGTGTATTCAGGATTGGGGCCATCATCAAACGTTAATGCAATAGCCGGAGCATGGATCGTTTTGATGATTCCCCTTCCGCTAATCCGGATTAGGATAGTTGGCAATATGGAATAGATAAGAAACAAAATGAATAAAAGAATAACACATACTATCAATATTTTAATCACTCGAAAAACATTTCCTTTCCAACTTTTCGTTTGGGTAAGAACAACTCTACCTCTGTTCCCACCCCCTCCGTACTTTTTACGATGATTTCTCCTTGATGCTGCTTCATAATATTTTTGGCAATCGACAAGCCTAACCCTGTCCCACCTGTCTCCCTGCTCCGCGCCTTGTCCACCCGGTAAAACCGTTCAAAGACATTCTCTATTTCACACTCAGGTATGCCGATTCCGTAATCTTTTACCGTAATAATCGTCAATTGTTCCTTATCCTGTAAGTACACATCTATTTTATCTGTACTATATTTAATTGCGTTATCGATTAAGATTATCATTGCCTGCTTTAGCTTGACTTCATCCGCGATAACCGTAATGGCTGGTTCTTGGTAATGGAGGTTAATTTCCCTTTTATAGGCACTTTTAAGCTGCTTGAAGATTTCTTCGCACAAGGAAACTAAATTGATTACTTTTGGTTCTAAAAGATTACCTGATTCTGTATCAGCTAAATCCAGAAACCTTTCTGTCATTTTTTGAATTCTTGTTGCTTCTGAATGAATCGATTCAATCGCATCATGGGCCACCTCTTCATTTTTTAACCCCCGTCTTAGCAGTAGGTCTGCATAACTTTTGATCACAGTAAGCGGGGTTTTTAATTCATGTGAAGCATCCGAAATAAATTGCCGCTGTTTTTCGAGATTTGCCTCTAATCTGCCAATCATCCGATTAAAAGTAACGGCCAATTTTTGCAATTCATCCTTTGTCTCATGTTGGATGATGATCTTTTTCGGGATCCCACTTTTTTCGATATCCTCCATTGTATTAATCATATTAGAGATAGGTTTCATAATCAGATTGGACAACCACCTACCTCCGAGCAGTGATAGTACCGCACCTAAAATGGTACAAAAGGCAAGAATGGAGAGTAATAAGTCTTTTCCTGTTTCCAATCCTACTAATTTCTCCCCAAACTCTAGTGTTCCTACTACATGGCCATTTGATTGAATTGGCACCCTGACAATGGCAATTTGTTCTTCTTGATGTTTAAGTCTAATGGTACGCCTTTCCGTACCTTTTTCAGTAGTGAATTGTGGTTTTATTTTAGCCGCTAATTTCGGATCATTCGTTACTTGATTAACTATTTTCGAATCTGGCTGAACGATCCTTATAAAAGACTGGTTCGTTAGGTATGGGGTTAATTTTTCTTTAATAACCGCTAGAGAATCTCCCTTTTTGATTTCGTTTATCAAATAATCAGCCTTTTGAAGTAGTTCACCATCTTCCATATTGACAGTAATCTTCATAAATGAAAAAAAGACAACCGCATTCACAGCAAGTAACATACATAGAATCCATGCCGTAGTAATAAGATTTATTTTTGTGGTAATTTTCATTTGTTAATTCTCCCTTACGGTATAACCAATGCCCCTTACCGTCTGAATAATCGTTGGGTCAGAAAAACCTTCTTCAATTTTCTTTCGTAAATGTCTGATAAACACATCGATGACATTGGTTTCCCCTTCATATTCATAGCCCCAAACATGAAGGAGGATACTGTCCCTCGTGACAATTCTATTTTTATTGGATAGCAAATAAACGAGTAAGTCGAATTCCTTGGGAGTTAACGTGATGGAAGTCTCCCCCCTGGTGACCTCTCTTGTATCCAGATTAACGGTTAAATCTCTTATTTCTAATAAGGAGTCATTCGATTGTGATGCCATGACTGCAATGGTACTTTGCCGAAGGCAAGAACGAATTCTTGCCAATAATTCCTCAATTTCAAATGGCTTTGTGATATAATCATTCGCCCCTTGATCGAGTCCTGCTACCTTGTCCATGGTCATATTTCGGGCTGTTAATAAAATAACGGGGATGAGGTTATTCTCTTTTCGTATTTTTCTTAAAACCTCAATGCCATTCATTTCGGGCAGCATAACATCCAATAAAATTAAATCCAATTTTTCATGTAAGGCTGCCTGCAATCCCGATTTCCCATCATAGGCAACATTTACTTCGTATCCCTCATATTCCAGTTCGATCTTTAATATCTTGGCGATCTGTTTTTCATCCTCTACCACCAAAATCCGCTGTTTCATCGTCACCCCTCCTTTATATGGCATGAACCTAGGTTACAAATTTACATATTTTATAAAACCATCTTATTTTTTTAAAAATGATCTACTTCAATTTAGCATGATTTCTGCTTAGTTTTCTTTTTTTCATTGAATTTTAATCTTTTATTCAGATCACACCTGCCACAATCATTCGTCGATTCAATTAAAATATCAAATCTATTTGCGCAAATTCATCATCCATGGCCATGTATGAAGATGGACGTATTAAACCAAAAAAACTCCTTCATTTTAGTTGAAGGAGTTTTTTATGGTATTGGGGTGTCAGGCACCCTATTGGATTGGATTGGTTGATTCGTCCGTAAAAAGATCTTGTAATGAATGTTTCCGGATCGCTAATACGAGATCGGCAAGGAAATATAATCCTACTGCTGACCAGACCCAGGCCCAGTATGGGTCAATGGCTCCGTATATAGAGGCAACCGCGGGATGGATCCATTTTATGCATAGAAGAGACAGAATACTCCAGCAGGCAGAGAAGGGCAGACAGATATGTCCATGCAGCTGCAGAGGTGAATCTGAATAATCCCACCATTGCCGGTTAAAAAGCTTCTGTAATAATGCTCCCGTTAAATATTCCACAAGTGTTGGAATCAGGATGCAGAGGAGGATCACCACTGTCAAATTTGTTTGTGGTGAAATCAAATATACCAGAAGTACAGGGGTAAAGCCGTACATCGGTTTAAATGGTCCAAATAAAAAATTCGGCTTAAAAAACTCCCGTTTCGTAAAGAAGTTATAACTGTTTTCGAGCAGCCAGCCAAACCATGAGTAGACTGTAAAATAAAAAACAATGGTGGCTGCTCCTTCAAGATTGAAAATATGATGATTTTGAAACTCAATACCATTCAACAAGTTTATGATCATGGCTAAACCACCTTTCATGGATAGGAATTTCCCACATTAGGTTTAACAGTCATGCTGCCAAATATACAAAAAAGTTCCTATTCAGACACAAAAACAGACGAGTCCTATATCCTTGTTTGGTATATGGCTCCCTCTCGGACTGGAGAGTTCGCAATCTTGTGTCGGGATTCCGCCAAACTGGGATTGGATTCCGCCAACTATTGGATTTATTCCGCCAAACTGGGTCGGGATTCCGCCAAACCTGGCACTTTTTCCGCCAATTCCCCTAATGATTCCGCCAAAACCTTTTTGATACCTTTTTAATCCTTGGCTAGAAAGCGGGATGGAAAAATCACCTCTCGAAATGGCGATGATATTATCACGAATCACCTTATTGGGACCAAGGCATGTGTTCGGGTTCAATAATTAGGAGGCTTTTTAACTAGAAAGGCTTTTTTCAAAAATAATCAGCACATTGTTGTTTTTTGTTTATTGCTTATCTCTCACTGAGTTGTAAAATAAAATCATAACCGCGTCAACAATCCTAGGGGGAATGATTGATGGATTCAACCATAAAAGTAGAAGAAGTCAGCAAAAGCTTTGGAAAAAAAACCGTTTTAAATGACGTCAACTTATCCATTGAGAAAGGTCAATTATTTGGGTTGATTGGACCTTCAGGGGCAGGGAAAACGACCCTTGTTAAAATGATTGTTGGGATGGATAAGGCGGATACCGGATCGATTCATGTATTAGATAAGAAAATGCCAAATCTTGCGTTACTTCAGGAAATTGGTTATATGGCCCAAGCGGACGCCTTGTATGGCGAATTAACAGGTGAAGAAAATCTGAAGTTTTTCGCTTCACTATTCGGGTTAAATAAAGAAGCACAGAAAAAGCGAATCACTTATGTTTCCAACTTAGTAAACCTGACAGATGACTTAAAGAAACGGGTAGCTGCTTATTCTGGGGGGATGAAACGGCGCTTATCCCTAGCAATTGCCTTAATTCAGGACCCTAAAATATTAATCTTAGATGAACCAACTGTCGGCATTGATCCCGAATTAAAGTTATCGATTTGGAAAGAATTCTTACGTTTGAAAAATGAAGAGCAAAAAACAATCATTGTCACCACCCACGTTATGGATGAAGCAGTGAAATGCGATTATGTTGCTATGGTCCGCGACGGCCGCATTTTAACGAGTGGAACGCCCGCAGAATTAAAGGCGTTCTACGGGACAGACGATTTTGATGAGGTATTCTTGAAGGCAGGGGTGAAACAATCATGAGAGTACTTGCGCTAATTAAAAGAATTTGTCAGCAGATGTTTCGGGACAAACGCACCTTAGCCTTGTTATTTGTGGCACCACTACTGATTCTGACCCTGATGTACTTTTTATTCAACGGCAACACCGTCGATCCTAAATTGGGTGTCACAGGCATTGATAGTGAGTTAGCAACCGCCTTTAAAAAGGCAGACATTAACGTTAAAGAATACAAGTCAGTAACAAACCATACCATTCTAAATGACGACCTTGACGGACTGCTGCAGCAGGAAAATGGAAAAATAAAGCTGATACTTCGGAATGACGATCCTACAAAAGCCAAAGCGCTGCAAATGAAGGTAAACCAAGTAATCTCAGCACAGTTCCAAGCACAGATTATGATGCAAAGCTCCGGAAAAGCGCCTGCGATGACACCGAAAAATATCGATATAAACTACGTTTATGGTGATTCAGACACCGTCTTTTTTGATGTGTTAAGTCCGATCTTAGTTGGTTTCTTTGTCTTCTTTTTCGTCTTTATTATTTCAGGAATTGGCTTATTACGCGAGCGGACAACAGGCACATTGGAACGGCTGATGTCTACTCCAATTCGGAGATGGGAAATCGTTACCGCATACTTGGTTGGCTATGGACTATTCGCAGTGATTCAAACGATTATCGTTGTATTCTATTCTATCAATGTATTAGATATCGTCCTTGTCGGGTCGATATGGAATGTGCTCCTCATTAATTTGGTCTTAGCTTTGGTGGCACTCTCGCTTGGAATCCTGTTATCGACCTTCGCAGCCTCAGAATTCCAAATGATTCAGTTTATCCCGATTGCAGTTATACCTCAAATATTTTTTGCAGGAATTTTTCCGCTTGAAGAAATGGCCGATTGGTTACAGGCAGTCGCAAAGGTGATGCCCATGTACTATGCAGGAGACGCATTAAAAGGGGTTATGTATAAAGGGTTTAGTTTAAGTGATATAAGCGGGGACCTTCTTGCCTTAATGATCTTCGCCGCTATTTTCATTGTTTTGAATATCTTTTCATTGAAAAAATATCGATCCTTATAATCAATTGACAGCCAAAGGACACACATCCTTTGGTTTTTTTATGTAAAAAAGTGTCTCCCTAGAAGGTTTCAGAATAACGGATGAACCGTTTGTTCATTCTAAACATTGAAGTATAAATTTAATTAAAGGAGACCATCATGGATCAAACACAAACACAAATACCGATTCCAAATCCGCCTCGCGCCATTACAACGAAAGATTTAATGTATTTAAAAGATGCGTTATCATGGGAGCTTTTGGCTTTCAAAAAGTTCCATTCCCTTGCACAAAACGCAGAAAATCCAACTATCAAGCAGGCACTTGATAAAGCTGGGAGGATGCACCAGGATCATTTTAATCGATTGCTCCCTCACCTGCAAGTGAACAATAATCAAGCAATGGCGAACATACCAAGTCCTTCACAAGTCAACTAAACACCATCATGAGGAGGTACATCCGTGCAAATGCAAAACCAACAAGCGCAAAACAATAATCAAATCGCTAATCCGCAAACCGGACAATTGCCAAAAGTTAAAGGACCTAATATGAATGACCGTGACTACTTGAATGATGGGCTCAGTACTTGTAAATATTTAACGGATAGCTTGAACATTGCCGTTCGTGAAGCAAGTCATGAACAACTTCATGCTGATATCTTACAAATTTTAAACGAGACGCACCAAAGCTGCCGCGAGTTGTATAACCTGATGTTCCAAAATGGCTGGTACAAACTTGAAGCCGAGGAACAGCAAAAGCTTGACCAGGCTTATCAACAATTTAGCAATTATTCAACCCAATTTCCTTATTAACGCAACCTGGCATCCTTGATGCCAGGTTCATCTTTATCCAACTGTTTTCAAAATACAACAAAGGGGGGATGAGTCATCATCCCCCCCTCTTTGTTATTATCTAATTGTTTTTAATGCTCCGCTCCAAGCATTCACTTCGTCAAGCATAGCATTAACATTTGTAAGGTGTAATTCAGCTGGCTTGAATACACTGCCGTTTTCAAAGTCTGTGAATAATGACAATGTTGGATGTGTGCGAACGTCAGCAATTTTTAATTCACCCATGATCCCACGTAAATGTTCAGCCGCACGAGCTCCGCCTGTTGAACCATAGCTTACGATTCCAGCAGCTTTGTCATTCCATGCTTCACGTGCAAAATCAAGGGCATTTTTTAATGCACCAGTGATGCTGTGGTTATATTCTTGAACAATGAATACAAAGCCATCTAAGTTAGCAAGTTTTCCATTCCATTCAGCGATACCAGGTTCTGAACCGTCAGTTGTGCCTAAGAATGGTAAATTGAAATCCGCGATATCAACGATTTCATAGTTTGCATCGCCGCGTTTGTCGGCAATCCCTTTCACCCATTCCCCTACTTGTGGGCTTACTCGTCCTTGACGTGTGCTACCTAAAATAATACCAATGTTTAATTTTGTCATTGTTTTTTCCTCCTTTGTTGTTGAATCACCAAATAGTCTACCTAAAAAACCCAACTTCAACACCACCTATAAAAATTTTTTATCTAAAGAGTTACGTAGTGTTCATAATAAACAAAACACTTTTGGCAGGACATAATCCTACTCAATATTACAGTGTAATCTTGAATTGGAATATTATTAATTAATATATCTCTAATTCAAAGTAATTTTATAATATAAAATGCATCTTGTCAACGAAATAATCTTATTTGTTTTTTACACAATTAGATTACCCAATAAAGAACATAAAAAAACACTTAGCAATTTTTGGCTAAGTGGTTTTTTGAATATGGTGTCAGGCACCATCGTTATCCTATTTTCTCATCATACTTGCGCTTATCCTGAACAAAGAGGATGCCCAGTTCGTGGTGGTCACCTTCGTAAAGGGCACGTTGGAGGAAGCGGATCTCTCCATTGGTATCAAGGACCTCTAGCTTGCAGTGCGCACGATTTTTTTGCAGGGCTTCGTAGAACACCTTTTCATCACGAACCAACAGTCCATTTGCTTTTGAGATGATTTCACCAACCTGCAGACCCATTTTACTTGCAGGGGACTCAGGGATGACTCCAATAATCATCAGGCCTTGATTTTTTTTTGAAAAATAAAACGGGAGATTATCATCCTTCATCATTGCCATTAATGTAATCAATTCACGGCCAAGGACAGCCAGAGCCGCTACCACGATCGAACTGAGCGGCAACCAATAGCCTGCGACAGAAAGTAATGTAACGAAAACCCCAAGGGCGATTACTCGGCGCCCATGAAGCTGAATGGCAACTTTGGGCAGCATCCCTTTGACTTTCTGGTGAAAGCCAATTGCAAATGGCACCAGAATCAGTGAGTACTCTTGTGATCCCAGATGAAAGACTGGCCACCAATCGAATGGAAGTTGCAGTGCATTACCTGGTATAAGTAAGAACAATGGAAGCATCCAGAGGCGCTTTCCTTCATGCAACCCTACGTTTTGACCGCGTTTGCTTTTGGCAAGTTTAGGTGAGGTCCCCTTTCCGCCATTTTTAAAAATTAGGATCCCCTCAGCAATTAACATCAGTCCAAGCACAACGACAACAGAAGGATACACCTTGTCACCCAGTGCTTGAAACGACTTCGTAAAGAGCGGGATCGACCAACCATTCTCAGCAATCAATATAATCGTGAAAAAGGCAGCCCCAATTGTATATGCAGGTGATATCCATCGAACATTTGTTGTCAGTGACCACAAAAACGTAAAGACAGCAATCAGTAGAATTGTTGCAACTGGAACGGCGATGCCTGCCGCAACAACAATAATAGAAAGAACCAGTCCGATCAGAACTCCCTGCGGAAATAACTGGCGGAGTTCAAAATAGGCATCATGTGCCCGAATATGAAAGTTTTTTCGCTCACGCTTCACTCTTGTAACACCTAAAATCCCTGTTAGGAAAACAAGATAGTATAAAACAGGATGAAGAAATAACTTGCCTGTCCCTTTTAGAAGTTCCACAAGCCATGTTTCCACCATTTCCTGCCACCTGCCTCTATTAATTCTAGTAATTTATCATAAAAAAATCTCTTAAAGATTATTTTACCAAATTAGAACCATAAAACATATTGCTAGTTTTTAGAAAATGGCAAAAATGTTGTGACAGTTACTACCCAAAAAGAAAAACAGAGGCTAAAGCCCCTGTTTACTATTTGGTAATTAATCTCAATGCCGTTTGCAGCTGGAGATCGTTTTTTTCTTTTTTCATTTCAACAATCGCAGCTTCTTCAAGTTTGGCAGCTGTTTTGGGGCCGATTTTTCCTGTCGGATTCATGTTAACATGAAGTTGGAAGCCTTTTACGGCCATGGTCGTTTCCTTGCTGAAGTATCCATCCGTCCGACCTGGGGCAAATCCTAAACCAGCCAACACTTCTTGAGCATTCTTAACCTGCTCATTGTTCATATCCTCTTCCAGTGTCTCTTCCACTTGAATGGGATGGGTGGCGAATATGGCCGGTTGCTTAACGGCCACATCTGGTTGGATTCCCTTTTTGTGGATCCAATTTCCATCTGGGGTCAGCCATTTAAATAACGTTAACTTGATATTGCTGCCATCCCCCATTGGGACAGCTTGTTGAACCGTGCCTTTTCCAAACGTTGTTTCTCCGATGAGCTGGTAACCTGCCGCCTCTTGCAGTGAACCTGCGAGAATTTCCGATGCGGAGGCACTGCCTTTGTTGACAAGGACAAGCACTGGATAATCCTTTTTCTTCGATAGCGTCGAGAAGTAACGTTTTTTCTTACCGTTTCGCTGTTGGATTTGGACATATGGCTTATCCTTTGGTACAAATTCTTTTAAAATCTCACCGACACTATCCAGAAGGCCGCCAGGGTTTCCACGTACATCAATAATTAATCCTTTAATATCATTGTTTTCGAGGGACGATAATTCCTTTTCAAAATCAGCGGCCGTATCTTCAGAGAAGGAGGTTAATTCAATATAGCCAACCTTTTTGCCATCCTGCTTCTTAATGGAAGCATGTACGGTCTCAAGTGGAATTTCATCACGTGTGACATCAATGGCTAGTGGATCTTTTAACCCTTTTCTCGCAATCATTAATTGAACCGTTGTGCCTTTTTTGCCGCGGATTTTTAGCGTTGCTTTATTCAAGTCAAGTCCTTCCACACTTTTT
The DNA here is from genome assembly GCF_018613095.1 of Bacillus sp. ISL-75. Taxonomy (NCBI): domain Bacteria; kingdom Bacillati; phylum Bacillota; class Bacilli; order Caryophanales; family Bacillaceae; genus Bacillus; species Bacillus sp. ISL-75. The sequence continues at coordinate 31,299 of NZ_JAGGQX010000058.1, read as the reverse complement.
CCATTCACCTTTAATATTTGATCATTCGGCTTGATGCCTGCTTTTTCAGCGGGGGAATTTTTGAATGGTGAGACAATCACAATTTTCCCATCAACCATTCCAACTTCGGCTCCAATCCCTTCGAATGAGGATTCCAAAGTTTGTGTGAATTGTTTGGCTGTTTCCTTGTCCATATAGACGGAATACGGATCCTTTAAGACTGAAAGCATCCCTTGGATCGCACCCTCTACTAATTTATCCTGATCCACTTTTTCAACATACCTGCTTAAAATAAGGTCATAGGCCTGCTCTACTTTTTCAAGATCAGCTGTATTTTCTTCGGAAATTATTTGATTATCTTTTGGTGATTGCACTAACTCAAGCTTCTTGTTTCCGATTTTATCATCTAATAACTGCATTCCTGCATATGTGCCCCCCGCTCCTGTCAGAAGCGAACCCGTCATCAACAGGGCAATCCATCTACGATTCATCCCAATCCTCCTCGAGTTAAAAATGCGTGTCCTATCTATTTTTATAACAAGGCTCCAAATTCCTGCCCGAATATTAACTTATATGTTAGGAGTGGACGAGTTATGATTGAATAAAAAAATGGAAGAAGTATGAACTTCTCCCATTTCATTATTATAGCGGTACAATCCCTGATGGATTGATTGCCGCATGATATTGCCAACGCCCTTTGTATAGTTCAAAGTGTAAGTGCTGACCTCTGGAATCACCCGTGTTACCCATAACACCGATTTGTTGTCCTTTTTTCACGGTTGCACCTGCTCCCACCAAACTTCTTCTCATATGTGCGTAAACGGTGGTATAGGTTTGACCATTGATGTTATGCAAAATATACACTACGTTTCCATAACTTGATGAGTAATGCGAAACATATACTTCCCCATCTGCAGCAGCGACTATTGGTACATTATCGCCCGGTTTTGCGATGTCAAAACCATAGTGGAATGATCCACCACGGGCTCCAAAGGTCGAAGTAATGACCCCAGGTGCTGGTCTTGTGAAGCTGCCACTTGAAACCCTCGGTGCAGAAGATGATGCACTGCTTCCACTTGAAGTAGAAGAGGTCCCGCTGCTTCCACTTTTAGATTGATTACTTTTAGCTTGAGCCGCTTCTCTTGCCTGACGCTCTCGCTCATTTTGGATTGACCTTTTAATGGCTGCCTCTTGAGCCGCAAGGATTTGCTCTCTCTCCTGCATATCCAGCATACCTTCATGGGCTTCTTCTTCCTGTTCTTTCAGGCTGGCTAATAGTTTTTCTTTTTCTTTCTTTTGTGCACTTAATTGCTGGTTCATATTTTTTAAGTCTACAAGCATCTTCTGGAGGCTAGCAAGGTTCGTTTCTACTCGCGTTTGTTTCTCGAGAAGCTCCTTTTTGTCGGCCTCATGCTGTTCTAAAATATCCTGGTCCGCCTGCACGATGGTTGCTACTGCGTTGGCACGGTCAATGAAATCATTAAAGCTTGTGGATCCCATTAACACATCCAAATAACTAACCATTCCACCATTCTCTTGGTAACTGCGGGCACGTTCCTTCAAAAGCACATTACGCTTTTGAATTCGCTCCTTGATGACTATTGTTTCAGCTTGGAGTTTAGCCACTTCGGCCTTCGTATTTTTGATCTTCTCAGTCTTATCATTTATTTTGTCAGTTGTATCATCAATTGCAAAGTCAAGGCGTTTCTTTTCACTCTTTACATCGGCCTGCTGACTTTGTAAGGTGTTAATCTTATTGTTAGCTTGATTAATATCCGATTTTATATCAGAACGTTGGTTTTGAATTTTAGTTTGTTCGCCTTTTAATCCGGAAATCGATTCGGCCTCTGTTTTAACTGTTACTCCGCCAAAAATTGTTCCCAGCCCGACCGTCGTTGCAACGGCAATAGTAATTACATATTTCTTCATTTCCGATTTTTCCTCCCATTCTCTCTATGTACAGGTTAAATCGTTCTCTATCTTTGTGTGAACGAATGTTGTTGTGTACGAAACTTTTGATGGTTCTCATGCGTTTATTCTAGTAATCTGATCGTTCATAATAAATCAGGAAGGACATGAAGACTGCCCTTCCTGATCTAATCAAATGCACTAAATAGGTGCTTTGGCTTATCTAGTTAAACCTTTAAGAATTTTCTTACGGACATCAAACTGCCCCAAACACCGATTAATGCGCCCATTAAAATCAAAATGCCAGAAACCTGATAGACAAACGGATCAAACGGCAAGATTTTGATAAAAGTCCCCTCTAGCTTAGGGCCAATGTAATCATAGGCACGATAATAGGCAATCGCAATCAGGATAATGGGCAGAATGGACCCAAGAAAACCGAGCCATAATCCTTCCAAAAAGAACGGCCAGCGAATAAACGTATTCGTTGCTCCTACTAATCTCATAATCTTAATTTCTCTCCGTCTTGCAATAATCGTAATTTTAATCGTATTAGAGATTAAGAAAATGGCTGTAAAGAATAAGCCGATGATTAAAACAACCCCGACGTTGCGGCTTGCTTTAATAAACTTAAATAACTTTTCAACCTTGCCCTGGCCATACTTTACCTTGGCAACAAAATTGGATTGTTTGATTTGATTAGCAACTTCCATCGTATCTGTTGGTTTTTTCGTTTTTACGATAAATACATCGTTTAAAGGATTGTCCTGTTCAAAAAGTTTAAAGGACTTGCCTTCCTCACCAAGACTGCTTACTAAATTATCTAGTTCATTCTTTTTAGAAGAGAAAGTCACACTTTTTACTTCAGGAATTCTTTCAATCTCCGTTTTTAAGGTTTGCTGATCTTTTGGGGTTGCAGCAACATCGATGTGAACGCGAATTTGCACATCATCTTCAATGGTTTGTGCGACTCTGTTAAGATTCATCATAATAACGAAAAAGACACCAACTAAAATCAAGGTAACGGTAACAGCACTAACGGATGCAAAAGTCATCCAGCCATTTCTACTAATATTTTTAAAACTATCTCGAGCGTGACGGCCAATTGTTCTAATTTTCATAACCGTATTCACCTCTTTCATCATCACGTACTATTTTTCCACCTTCAATGGCAATAACACGATGCTGCAATGTATTAACAATCTCTCGGTTATGGGTTGCCATAACGATCGTGGTTCCCCTGGTATTGATTTCTTCAAAAATTTTCATGATTTCCCATGATGTTTCCGGGTCAAGGTTTCCAGTAGGCTCATCCGCAATGACCACTTTCGGTGAATTGACAATCGAGCGGGCAATAGAAACACGCTGTTGCTCACCACCAGAAAGCTCTGTTGGCAGCATTTTTATCTTATGCTTTAAATTTACAAGATCGAGAACTTCCATCACTCTTTTTTTAATGACTTTCGGCTGCGCTTCAATAACCTCTAAGGCAAAAGCTACATTTTCATAGACTGTTAACCGTGGTAACAGCTTGAAATCCTGAAAGACAACGCCAAGATTCCGGCGGAAAATGGGTACCTTTTTCATCTTTAATTTTGCGAGGTTGACACCATTCATTGTGATGGTCCCTGAAGTCGGAACTTCCTCACGATACATCATTTTAATGAATGTCGATTTTCCAGCACCACTTGGTCCAACGACATAGACAAATTCGCCCTGGTTTATCCGGACGTCTATCCCATTTATGGCAGAAACCCCATTCGGGTACTTTTTATATACATCTTGTAGTTCTATCATTTTTATCACCTTTATTTAAAGACTTCTCGAATTGCGATTCGACAATAATCTTTATTTATTTGCAAAATGGACTAGGATAACAAAAAATATGTGCATAATTTCGCATAATCCTATTATAACATCATAAATTGCTAAAAAAAGCGGCAAAAATATTACAGTTTCTTTTCAAAGAATTACAAAACCCGACAAAGTTTGCGTTTTGGGCAAAAAAAAACGTTCTATTTTTTCTAAATAGAACGTTTTTGAAACCTTTATTTTTTAGCTGCTAGCCATTCAGCAACTTGGTTCGCGTCATCGCCGCTAACAACGTTTGCCGGCATTTGACCTTTACCATTTTTTATAATACCTAAAATGTCGTCCTTAGAGTACTTTGAGCCAACCTTTGTTAAGTTTGGTCCCATACCACCCGTAAGATCACCGCCATGACAGCCAGAACATTTTTGGTCGAAAATCTTTGCTCCGGCATCACTGGTAACAGTGTCCGTTCCCTTGTCCGTTCCATTGTCCGTTCCCTTGTCGTCATTGCCGCCTCCGCAGGCTGCAAGTCCCATAACTAATGCTGTTCCCATTAACAATGTAAGTAGCTTCTTCTTCATTACCCGTACCCCCTTCTGAAAATATTACCATAAATGCACTATTATACCAATCCTATGCCCGTTTGAAACCCTCTCCCAACACTTCTGCTGCATCCATAACGACCACAAACGCAGATGGGTCAAGGGCTTTGACCAATTGTTTCAATTTTGTGAACTCCGTTTGGTCGACAACGCACATCAGAACTGGCCTTTCATGGTCCGTAAAACCACCATATGCTGATAGTTTTGTCACACCACGGTCAATTTTATTCAAAATACCTGCACGAACTTCGTCTTGTTTACTTGTAATGATCATCGCCATTTTTGATCTTCCAAAGCCAACCTGAACAAGGTCAATCGTTTTGCTAGTCACATAAAGGGCTATCAATGCATACAATCCCTTCTCGATATCAAACACAATGGCAGCAGTGAGCACGATTAATCCATCGATTATGACGACACAACGGCCCAGGGTAAAACCTGTATATTTATTAATAATCTGCGCGGCGAGGTCGGTCCCGCCAGTGGATGCCTTTCCCCTAAAAACAATCCCCAGACCGAGCCCTACGCCAATTCCCCCAAACAAAGCCCCGAGTAGAGCATCATTGGTCCATGGCTCTAAATTTTTGGTAAAAAAAACAATGAACGGTAAAAAAATCGTTCCCACTAGCGTTTTGACGCCAAATTGCTTCCCTAAAAACACAATACCAGCAATGAACAAGGGTATATTAAATGCCCACTGTACATAGGCTGGTTCCCACCCCAGCACCGTTTTTAGAATCGTACTGATGCCGCTAACTCCGCCAGAAGCCACTTGGTTCGGGAGTAAGAAAACGTTAAATGTCAGACCAATAATCGCCGCTCCAATCAGAACAAATAGATAATCTATCGCCATTCTCATTTTTGGATAGGTTAGTGTAAGATGACTTAAAATATTCATAAATCTATTCTCCTCAAAAAATTGATTCTTCAGTAATAATTTCTATCAACCGAAGTGAGTATAGCACGGGCAAATTTTGGTGTAAATGGCATTAAGTTGACGTGTTAAAGGGTTAAAATTTTTATTAGCAATTGCCAATAACGGGGTTTTGATAAGGAATTTATGATTGAATGCGCTGTCATTTGTTTTGCTAAAATATTATCAATAAATGTTATAATATGTTGAAAAGGAGGTGTACCCGTTGGAGCAGTTGTTACGACAAATGATGGAACAAATGAATCAACAGTTTGATAAAATTGATCATCGCTTTACCGCAATTGATAAGCGATTTGATGCCATGGATGACCGATTTGATAAAATTGAACTTAGACTTGATTCTATGGATGATCGGTTTGATGCTATGGATCAGCGGTTTAATGCTATGGATCAGCGGTTTGATTCCATGGATAATGAATTCATTGGTGTGAAACAACGGTTAGATAAAGTAGAAGCAAGTATTCACTCACTCGAGGATACGGTTAAAAATAATGCCACGGAATTTAGGAGTTATTTCAGACACATCGATAACAAATTGGAACATCATGATAAAATGTTTGAAATGCTTTCTGCAGAAGTGTAAATTCAAAATTTTAGGTAAATCCACTTAAACCACAAAGTAACGATCACACAACCTTCACCATGATCGGCAAATACATCCCAAAAAATAAGCCTTTGCCGAATGGGTCAGCAAAGGCTTATTACATTTATTTCAAATCCTTGTTTAAAAAATTCCCATGTTACGAAATCCTCGACCTTAGATACGCATCAATAAACTGATCCAAATCCCCGTCCATCACAGCTTGAACATTTCCGCTCTCGGCACTGGTCCGGTGGTCTTTCACCATCGAATACGGATGGAAGACGTAAGAACGGATTTGACTTCCCCAGCCGATCTCCTTCTGTTCGCCACGAATTTCCAGAAGCTCTTGTTCTTGTCGCTCAATTTCCAATTGATATAACTTAGATTTCAGCATTTTCATTGCCGCATCACGGTTTTTAATCTGTGAGCGCTCTGATTGGCAAGTGACGACAACATTCGTTGGCAGGTGGGTAATCCGGACGGCGGAATCCGTGGTGTTGATATGCTGTCCACCCGCTCCAGTCGCACGATACGTATCAATTTTTAAATCTTCTGTCCGAACTTCGATTTGAATGTCATCATTTAACTCAGGCATCACTTCACAGGAGACGAACGAAGTATGGCGACGGCCTGAGGAATCAAATGGAGAAATCCTTACCAGACGGTGAACCCCTTTTTCCGCCTTCAGGTAGCCATAGGCATTATGACCTTTGATCGCAAGCGTAACACTCTTAATCCCTGCTTCATCCCCAGGCAAGTAATCGAGTGTCTCGACCTTAAAGCCCTTTTTCTCAGCCCAACGGGTATACATCCTGAGCAGCATCGAGCCCCAGTCCTGTGATTCTGTTCCGCCAGCACCTGGGTGAAGCTCCAAAATCGCATTATTTTTATCATACTCCTCACTCAAGAGAAGCTGCAGTTCAAATTGACTCAAGCGCTCTGTAAGCTGCCCAAGCTCATCTTCCAACTCGGTCCGCAATTCTTCATCATTTTCTTCTTTAACAAGCTCATAAGTTAATTCCAAATTTTCAAAGCTCTCATTAAGCTTGTAAAATTCATGGACCTGGTCCTTCAATCCGTTTGCTTCACTAATGACGGTCTGAGCTGCTTGCTGATCATTCCAAAAGTCAGGATGCAGCATCTCATCATCTAGCTCAGCAATTCTCGCTTCCTTATTTTCAAGGTCAAAGAGACCCCCTAAAGTCCGCTAATTTCTTAGCTGTTCTTTCAAGTTCATTACGAATTTCTGCTAATTCCATTTTCTTCACCTCTATAAAAATTAAAAATATGACCTGTATTGTATTTTATACCGAAAATCAATTGTCAGTTCCTTAACCATTATAGCGTGATAACCGTATAAAATTCAAAGTTTGGTCTTAAAAAAGCACAAACCTTTTGTTAAGGAATGATCGACAAATCTTTATTTGGATCATCCAAGACATAAAATATCATTTCAATCAAATTTCATTAGTATTTTTATATTTCTGCCTGTCAAAAATGGTACTATTAAATTAAGTGGAAAGTGGATGAAATCCACTTTATTTCAACTATTTTATACATAATTCACCTTTTAACATGAATGAACATACTACATCATGCAATTAGTGCGCTGGATAAATAAATAGGGTAATCAAAGGAGCGGAATAAGTTGGAGAAAATAAACCGGAATGGTCCTTGTCCATGCGGAAGTGGGAAAAAGTATAAAAAGTGCTGCGGGGCTAATGAAGCCGTATCGATTACCGATATGATTGATAGTGAAATCGACGTCCTGCAAAAGCATATTCTCCATTATGCTTACTATCACTTCGGGCCAGAAATACAAGAGGATTTCGAAGTCCTTGAAGAAATGATTGAAATCGATAATGAACAGGAACGAGAATTTTATGAGTTGATTCATGCCATTTGGTTTACTCTTTTTGAAGGATTAGATGATGGGGAAACCATTATCGAGAAGTTTATTGCGGCTGAGATTGGGAAAATTAAACGGCCTAAATTAAGAAAGATTTTACAAACATGGGCGGAAGCTCGAACGATTGCTGGAAAAATCCTGGCTGTTGAAAATAATAGAGTAACGGTGGAGGACGGCTTTACCTCTGAAGAATTTGAAGCAATCATTGCAAATGTACCTATCACGTTTGAAGAAGGTTCCTTCTTCGTAGGAATCTTAGTTCCCTATGACCAAAATTATGTCTTCTTTCCATCTCCCTTTGATTTACCAGACCTAAAACCTGAAGATGCTTTTTCATACATTGAGGTTAGCAGTATCGAAGCAGATTACGACTCACCCCAGGAATACTTGACTGACTTTTTCCTGGAGGTCTTGACTGAACTTCCGGTGGTCGGCAATTTTTTGGAAATCGATGAAATGGATTGGCCGGCACCAATCTATAAAGAGGTCGCCGATATCTTTAAGCAAAAGCTGGAATCTCTTGATGTACCGACATCCATAGTCGACACGGGGGTTATTCTTTGGCTGAGTTTTTGCCAGAAAAGGCAAAAGCGAATCCAAAATCCGAATCTGTATGTTGCCGCCCTCCATTATTTACTGTCAACGATTGCACCGTTAGAAAAAGCGTATACTCAAAAGGAGCTCGCCAAGCTGTATAGTGTTTCTACTGGATCTGTTTCCTCCATATTCACGGAGTTGGAAACGGTATTACATCCGGAAATTGCCGAGTTGATTGGAATGGTTTATGGGTTAGATGAAGCGCCCCTACTGTCGCCATTTGAAAAGGCACCTGTTATTGATTTCCCAAGAAAAAGCGCGCCCGCAGCTGAAGAATCAAGGAAAACAGAAGCGATGCGGGATTCATCTGTTCAAACACTGACACTTGTCGATACTTCATCAAAAAAAACTAAAAGCCCGGTTCGTAAAGTTTCAAAGCGGGATGAAGAGCGGGCTAGAAATTTAATTTACGACGCCTATCAATCGGACGGCCAGCAGCGTTATAAACTGGCTGAAGAAGCAGTAAAGCTAAATCCAAATTGTTCGGATGCCTATGTCATCCTTGCTGAAAAAACAAAAAGTCTCGAAGAAGCCATCTTGCTCTATGAAAAAGGCATCCAGGCGGGGGAACGAGAACTTGGTAAAGCGTTTTTCAAGGAGAACAAAGGGCACTTCTGGGGGTTAATTGAAACAAGACCCTTCATGCGTGCGAAACTACATTACGCAGAGGCCTTGTCTCTGATCGGAAAAATAAACGAGGCCATCCTCCAATATGAAGAATTGCTGGAACTAAATCCAATGGATAACCAAGGCGTTCGTTACTCATTGTTTGTAGCCTACCTAGATGCGGGAGACACAAAGAAAGCTAGTGACTTGCTCTACCAATATGAAGAGGAGTCAGCCCAAGATTCATACAATAAATTGTTGCTTGAGATTCATGAAAGAGGCTTCACTGCGAAAGCCGCCAAATTACTAAAGGAAGCAAAGAAGGAAAATAAGTATGTGATTAACTACCTCATAGGCAAAAAACGCCTGCCTGCTTATCCACCAGACTATTACGGCTTTGGTGATGAAAATGAAGCGATTGTCTATTGTGATATGCATTTGCATTTGTGGACGAGGATTGATGGGTTGGTTGAGTGGTTGAAAGGTAAATAATTCAGTATATCTGATGTGTTTTTGCGAAGTTCCATCAACATCATGATTGATAAGTAATTAATAACCGATTTTAAAGCCCTTGGCAGCTCTTTTGGGAGTTACCAAGGGCTTTTTTTATTGGGCTGAAAACCATCCCTTATTTCCGAACGTTTTCCGTTAACAGGAAGAGACTATATTATTTAGGATTTGAAAGCAAGAGGAATGGCTTTAAATCTGAAAAAAATGTTTAAAAACACCAATAACAAAGCGATCTATTAAAAAAAGCCTATTTTTCGTAATAAATATTTTTATAACTCAAGGAGAAGCTCATAAAAATGACATTTGGTGTAAAATTACACTACAATACTCGGACAATTATGATTTATTTAATGACTTATACCCTCAATGGGCGAATTTTTGACCTTTATGGGCGAATCCTTGAGTTTTATGAGCGAATATTGAGCTTTTGTGGGCGAATCTGGTGTTTCAATGGGCGAATTTAAGAAGCAGTAATACTTAATATTTTCCTTATTACTCCCATTACATATTGTTCCATAAAGATTCACAAGATCAAAGAAAATACTAAATGATCTGGAGATATAATTGGAAACAGGAGGCTATTTGAAGGGAAGGCTGTTTAATGAAAGATTTTCTCGATTAAATATTTTACGACACTATTAGATTCAAAGGACTCTGCGATTATTGTTAATAAACACTATCCATTTAAGGATGATTATCAAGATAAACGAATATTAACGAATGCTGTTGATCATATTTTTATTGGCGAGTTAATAAGGGAAGTTGGGATTAAAGAATATACAAGAAATCCCAATACCCAATTTTTAGTGCGGATTACGCAAAATATAAAAGGTGCGCTGCTCGGGGACATAACGGTCAATCAAGAGGGAGACTATTATAGGAGAAAGGGGAACTATATCTCCTTACTTACGAAAAATCTCCTCTGTTAAAAAAGGATCTAATGTATCTATTCTTCCTAACCTCAACAAACAATGGGAATTTTGAAATGATGCCGCGATATGTCAGCATGCTTCTAGATAATGAAGATGAAAAGTTAAAACAGATTGATGCAGTTAGAAAAGTGATGAAGGAAAATTGAGTTTTAGAAAAAAGCTTTAAACGCAAAAACGAGAGGGGGTGCTCCCCTCTCGTTTTTGCGTTCATTAATTTAAGGTGTATGAGCAGCACTCACGACTTTTTCTTCAGCAGGATTTCCCGTCTGCAGCAGGTCGAGCATGCTTGGAACAAACCATGAACCTCAGCGATTTCTCTATTTTGCACCATAATAGTAATAGTGGTCATTTTTTTGGATGACTTTATTGTTTAAAACCACTCCTAGTAGTTTGCCTTGTGCATTCACGAGTAATTCTTTCGCCCTTTTTGCTGGTTCCATCCCCGTTTTGCCACTTGAAACAACAAGTATAGACCCATCACACTGATTTGCAATAACTTGGGCATCTGTTACCGCCAATAGAGGAGGGGAATCGAAAAAGATATAATCGAATTCTGCCCTTGCTTCCTGAATAAACTGTGTCATATTTTTAGAGCTTAATAATTCCGACGGATTCGGAGGTATTGGTCCGCTAGTAATGATAAATAAATTTTTCTCATTTGTGGCCGTAACTGCTTTTTCAATAGTTATTTGTCTTGTTAATAAAGAAGTAAATCCATATAGATTACTAACTCCAAAGGTATGGTGGACAGTTGGTTTTCTAAGGTCAGCATCTACAAGTAAAACTTTTAATCCAAGTTGAGCAAAAGCAACAGCAAGGTTTGCGGTTGTCGTTGACTTCCCTTCACCAGGTCCTGAGGATGTTACCAAAATTGTTTTTAATTCTTGATCAATTGAAGAATATTGTATATTGGTACGTATAGTCCTGTACTGCTCGGAAATAGGCGACTTTGAGTCAATTGCGGTAATGAGATTTCTACTATTATTAAATTTTTGTTTCTTTCTTCTTTTAAAATTAAACACCAAAGGTCTCTCCTCTTCGCTTAGATTTCCTTAATTCTACGCGCGTTTTTTTCTCTACAATGCTATGGTAATCCATCAGTGCAATAACACCGATTAGAGGAAGCCCTAGTATTCTCTCAATATCTTGCTCGTTTTTAAATGTTGTATTGAAGTACTCTATTAGGAATGCACAACCAACACCTGCTATTAGACCCACTACACATGCAATTGCAATATTTAATAAAGGTTTGGGCTTAATTGGTGATGGAATTTTTTCAAAGTTTGCTTTCGCTAAAATACTTATATTGTCAACATTCATAATTTTAATAATTTCACTTTTGAACACGTTTACCGCTTCGTTGGCTATTAGTGCTGCTACTTTTGGGTCTTTATCCTGGACAGATATTGTTACCACCTGAGAGTTCTTTTCGTTCATTACTGTAATTTTTCCAATTAATTCTGCAGTTGTTATATCCAAATTTAATTCATCTACTACCTTATTTAAAATAGCTGGACTCTTAATGATCACGTTGTATGTATTAATTAACTGGAGGTTTGTTTGCACTTCGTTGTAATTGTAAAGTGTTTGCTCATTTCTAGATTGATTTACAAGAATTTGTGTAGAAGCTTGGTACGTAGGATTTATGACAAAGTAACTGATTATCCCACTAATAATCATTGCTATAAATGCTACAGAAAGTATTAACTCTAATCGTTTTGTAATTGTACCTAATAGTTCTTTCAGACCTATATTTTCTTCCATTTTGTGCCCCCAAAATATTAATAAAGCCAATGACATCTTATCATAGCTCGTTTCAATTATTAGGGATTTGTCTAATAGTTCGGAAATTCGTCAAATATTATATCTATAAAACTATTTTTATCAAATCGATTCAGCATCTAAATTATAATTTTTGTTTAATTACCAATTTTTTTCACAGTAGATACATACATTCATAAGCATTCCCAGACCTCATTATTGTTATCTTAAAAAAGTTTTACAATTTATCTACATCATTATTTTCACCTATTGATATAGCTTGCGACTCAATTTAAAACTTCCCATTTTGATTGACATTTTTATTACTCCTTTCTCTATTTCTACTTTAAAAAATTCATTTTCCTGACCATCAAAGTCCCCCTTTCATCTTCCTTCTTATAAAAAAAGAAAGAGACCTATTTTTGAATAGATCTGCAGTTTACAAGCTGTTAATTAAATAAACATCCATATATGAAGAATATCTAGGTTCTAAATTAAGAACTCGATAACACAAATGGGTAAAATTGGGCATAAGAAAGGCCTATTTAACAATAAAAAAATCGAGAGGAAAGTCCTCCCGATTTTAATGATTATGGTACAAGCCCTTTCTTTGGTGCATGGGCAGCGTCTAAAGCTCTTTCGACGTCATTTGTGCCTCTGCCATGACAGTAAGAGCAGGTCTTATTTGGATAGAGCTTATGTTCGTTACGCTCTGGATCGTACTTTTTGCCTGTAACCCAATAAATAGCTGTTGTGCCATTATGACATGCTTTACAGAACACTATCTCTTTATCATCTGATAATACTTTAACCTCTCGGTCCTTGCCATCATTTGTCACATTAACAATTTTAATATCTGTATCTTCAGCCTTAAAGGACTGTATATTCTCGTGCCCCAATTTTTCTTTTAATTGTTTTATATTGTCAGACCCATGTGTATCATGACACTCTGCACATGGAATGTGCCCGGCAAGAGGGCTTCCATCTTGTGCCTTAATAATATGACCGGAAAATTGCTTCTCAGCCATAGATATCTCCCTATTAGAGTAGGATAATCCAGAATTGTTTGTTTCAAATTCTTCCTTGGTTTCTTCCGTCAAATTAGTGTAAAAGCTTGCGATATCAGCAATTCCATTATATTTATTTTTGGTATTCAAATTATGGCATCGAAGACATAGATCATAATCTTCATAGATTCCGATTGCACTTATATTTTTTTTATATTGGAAGACGCGATACTCTATTTCAACGTCAGGTTGGGCAACTAGTTCACTAAGACCCGATTCATGGCAGGACTCACATAGTTGTTCTTTGCTGCTTACTTTTCCGACGGGCTTGTTGTCCTTTTGAATATCAGTAGCATGCGTATAAACAATATGATCCTGTGCTAAATTAGGATTACCCTCTGACCGCTCTATATGTGGATTGTGACAGCTTGAACAGGAACTGCCGCTCGGTTTCCCGGAAATATCAATTGCCGCAGAATGCTTGTGCGTGGCTTGGCTATTTTCAGGCTTAGGTGCAACTGTTCCGTCATGACAGGCCATGCAATAGTTATCAACAGATAAATCATTATTAGCACTTCCACTATTTTTCTTCTGATCTAATAAATTAGGATTACTTGCTTCATGAGTACTATGGCAATTGACACATACATTCACATTATTTGCATATACTGCATGCGGACTTTCTCGGTGAATATTTTCTCCGTTATAAGCTATTCCATAAAGCTGCTGTCCACTCTCTTCATCTTTAATTGGTGGTGCACTTTCCGTCGTAAATGACCAAAACCGAGGAAATGCGCTGTTACCAGCAGAATCAATAACTCCTAACGGGCTAATAAAAACATTATATTTTGTACTCCTTAATAAGGGTCTCACTGATGGAATATATGAAATTTCTTTTGTGTCCTCGTCATATTGGACATCACCTGGAACATCTTTACCATTACTGGTAACTATAATACTTTTGTCAATTTCTGTTTCCTTTAATGCATTTGCATCGGAAACCTTGAATTTTATTTCCGTACTTATTGAAACCTGCGTCATATCCTCTGTGTAAGTAGGAACAATGCTGTTCATTAAAATATTTGGACGTAATGTATCTAATGTAAAAGTAATACGTTGCAGTGTTCCCTCATTCCCTGCACGGTCTATCGCTCTTGCAGAAACGGTTTGAGTGCCTTCTGCCATCTGCGGATTAGTATAAATCCATTTCCCATTACTATCTTTGGGGACGGTTACCCATGTTCCAGTAGTCGAGTCACAGCTACCCATACAAATTTGCACAGTTGAATCCGGTTCAGTAGCTAACTCAATAGAACGAGATTTGGAAAAAGCACCCTCAACTAAGTTCACAAATGTAATGTCGGGCGGTGTAAGATCAATTGTAAGATTATTTATAGTCGTGGAGGCAACAGTCACCCCTTCAGCGTCTACAAGATTAGCGTCTATATTATGTGTACCTTCTGGTAAAACAACATCCAGAATACTCCAGCTATTGTCAATAACATCTGTGGTTGTACCTATTTGCTCCGAGCCTTTAAAAAGACTGATTGACATCCCTAAGGTAAAATTTTCAACTGTACCCGAAATGGTTACACTACCTGTGTTTAAATAAGCACCTGATTCAGGTACTGCTATCGTTACCTTTGGTTCGGTTCCAGTCCCTTCTGCTTTTACAACGGATATTTCCGATATTTGATAGGATCCAAATATTTGAATACATAAAACAAGTAAGACTAGTACGAGCAACTTTGTTTTATGCAGGAGTCCTCTTTTTCTCATTTAGCACCCCTCGTTTCTACTATTTATGCAGTGGCAAAATGCTGTTCTATATTTATTTTATTCCTAATTATATGAAGGTACTAGTGGAAGGGGCTATTATTCAATAAATATTCATATATTGATTGTAAAAATACAGATTAATGACAAAGGTATTTCCGAGGATTTCAATCTTTTAAAAGTATATTTGTAAAGTATGAAAATTGACAATTCAGTGACTAAAATAGTAAAATAATCGTAATTAAATAAGGTGCTACGCTAAAGCATAACACCTTATTATTCCAGTCATATCATATTGAGCTAATAATTAGTTGCAGCTAATTGTTAGCTTATTTTATTAATTGCCTGTAGGCATTCCAACTGGGTGATCAGCATTACGCTCTGTGTTCTTAATAGTTTCAGCGTGAGAGCTGTTATGACAAGCCCAACATACTGACATATTAGTGAACTTCTTAAGAGCTGAAGAAGCGTTGTTGTCTTGCATGTAACCTAAAGCTCCTGCCTCATTACCTTCGTATTGTCCACCAGTTGCAGTTAAGTCAGCAATTGTACGTCCAAGAGAATCCTTCATGATATATGCGTCAGTACCGTGACTGTAGTGGCAGCGTACGCAAGTGTAGCTGTCACTGTTAGTGCTGTGACGGTATGCTTCTGTTGCAGTACCAAAGTGAGATTTCTTGCCATCAGAGCTAGCTTGTAGGTAGTCAGTGTGACAAGCCGCACAGAATTTAGACATTTGAACACCGACGTTTGTAACAGTTTTATCTGTATCAGTTCCTACTTTGTAGCCAAGGTCTTTTAATTGTTGTTCAGTTTTACCTCCAAATTGAGCAAGAGGAGCACCTGCAAAATAAGCACTTTGTACAACGTCGAATCCGTTTTTAGCCATTTTAACAACTACAGGACGAGCAAGGAAACCTTTACCTGCAGTTTTTAGTGCATCAGCACCTGCAGTAGAAGTAGAATATGCTTCAGCATGGTCGTAAGAGAAATAAACACCAGATGTTGAACCGTAAGCAGCGATGGTATCATCTGATTTAACTAAACGTGACCAGTAAGTTAGACCATTTGTACGGTTGTCATAACCATATAACCATGGAGATGTAGATTTTGTATAAGTAGAAGCACCTTTGTTATATTGAGCTACAGTTACTTTTTTATGACCATTAGCATCAGCTACAGCATCTTCTGTACGTAATAATACTACAGCAGGAGCAGCAGCATCAACAGCTGGTAGAGCATCTACTACTGGAACGTTTTCTAATTGCATACCACCTTGAGAAGCTGGCATTGCACCAATTCCGTTTGGATTGTATTGTAATAAACGATCAGAGTAAGATCCGTGTGGAGCATGACAGCTAGCACAGTTGAAGCTTTCTCCCCACATAGTTCCTTTTGTCTTATCAGCATCACCTAATGGGTTCCCACCAGGAGCTGCATTAATCTTCACAGTGTCGTTAGCCATGTGCATAGAAGATCCGTGAGAACCACCGAAAGTACCTGCACCAGTTGTTTTAGCGCTGGTAGCAGTTAGTGAGCCATCAGAGAATACGTTGTAGAAACCTAAAGTACCATCATGACATGCAGTACATGTTTGATAAACACCATCAGCAAATAGTAATTGATCGCCTTTTGCAGTATGTGTTTGGTGACAGCTTGCACAAGAGTTTGTGTTGTTTTGGTAAGAAGTGTGTGTATTGTGACCAGCTAAATTTTTTCTTACAGTACTAGCTGTAGTACCGTCATTTGTATCAACACCATTTGCAGTGTCGTTTGCGTTTTCTAGACTTGTTCCTTTTGTTCCAGGATTCATTTTTGCGTTGTGATTCCCAGGATTATTGTTTGCATCGGATGCCGCAGATGCTGCTGCTGCAAACATGAAAACCATCATGATTGAAAGCAGAAAACCTAAACTAAACTTTCTCATTCTTGAAACCTCCCAAATAAATCTCTCTTTTTTTGATATTTACTCTCTGAAAAATCCATATGATGCTTGCTTTTCTGTACCACCCCCTTAAATGTGAAGGAAATAGGCTATGAAACTAATTCATTACTTTTAGCTGGTGTTTGGGTCCTATTGTTTGAAAACTTGAACCCGAATGTTAACTGTGTCAGTGATGAAAACATTGTCGTTTTTGTCGACAAACAATCCATTTGGTAAATAGAATTGACCATTTTGTTCACCCATGCCGCCAAGTTGGAAGATTTTTTTGCCATCTTTATCAAACCCATAAACCACGTGAGTTAGATTGCTGACAACATACATGATGCCTCGGCTATCGAAGCCAATTCCTCTTGGGTTAACAAAAATTGACGTACCTTTTCCATTATTGGATCCATTAATAATTTTTACAAACTTCCCGGTTTTATTGAAAACTTGCACGCGCTGATTTCCGGTATCAACTACGTAAATATTACCTTCATCATCTGCTGTTATCCCATTTGGTGCGTTAAACTCACCATCTTTTATACCTGGCTTCCCGATTTCAAGGAGTAACTTACCATTCATATCAAATACATAGGCTTTGTTGGCTTTAATATCTGTTACGTATACCTTTTTATCCATAATCCGTAATGCCGCCGGAGCTGAAATCTTCTTATCTTTATTGGCCTGTGGAGCAAAGTAATCAATAAATTTTCCTTTTTCATCAAAAATCGAGATATTTCCATTATATAAATCTGCAACAAAAACTCTTCCCTTGTCATCGACCGAGATTCCATAAGGGAATTTAAATTTCCCCTTATCACTTCCATCCTCTCCAAACGAGAAGAGAAGGTTGCCACCGACATCAAATGCCAGTACTCGTTTATTATCTGTATCCGAAACATAGGTAAAAGAGTCATTTGCCGTTACATCCATCGGCTTTTTAAGTGGTTTATCAAAGTCACCTGTAAGCGACAGGCTGTAGTTTGGTGCCCCTTTGGGATCAAGAACCTTTAGTAATCCAGTATCGACTGCTTTGGTTTGATTAAGAAAGAGGAAAGTAAAAACCGCTGCCGTGGCTATAGCAATGAGTGCCATTCCGATATACACATTTCGTCTTTTCATTGTTATTCACCTTTAGCCTTTGTGTCTTTATCTTTTAGTCTATCTAAAGCATCGATTGCATCTTTAAACAATGGATCATATTGGAGTGAGTCCTTGTAAATAGCAATCGCATTTTCATAATCACCTTGTGCTTCAGCAACCATACCAATTTGATAAATAATGTCTGAGTTGGTTGGAGCTAGCTTGTTGGCTTGTTCCAGTGCTTTTGTAGCCTTATCGTACTCTTTTAACCCGCGATAAGCGATTCCCATTTGCACATGACCCTTATAGTCTTTAGGTGCAATTTTAACTGCTTTCTCAAATTCAATTAGTGCTTCATTATAACGTTCTTCAGTTAGATATACTAAACCCATGTTGTAACGGGCATCATAATAATTTTTATCTTGCTCTAACACATAATCAAACTGTTTAATCGCTTCATCATGATCACCCTTTAAATAATAGGTGTAACCAAGAACGATTCGGTTTTCTAGATTGGTAGGATCTTTTCTTATCTCTTCTTTATAGTAATCTAACTGCTCATTTACCCTTTTCATATCAACGCTATTCCAAAAATAAAAGTGACCGAGAGCATATCCTGTACCAACGGAAATGATTAATGTGAGTAATAACAACAGGATTCCTGTTTTCTTCTTAAAAGTCTTAGGCTGCTTCTTGGCTGTTCTTCCCTCTACTTCCTGAGGTACTTTTTCTGCTTCCATGTTAAATCCCCTCTCGGAATCTATTCTTTTGCTTTATGGTCTATATTTGACTTATGGCATTTCGAACACGTTTTTTCAACGTGACATTTTAAACATGATTTATCGTATTTTTGATTTTCTGCTAATTTGATTGGATGTTTATCCTTAAATGTATCCTTGTGTGAACTCGGATGACAGGAAGCACATTGAACCGTTGTTACAGGTGAATCACTTGTGATCCGGTTAGAGTGGCAAATAAAGCATTTTTGTGTATCCTTTGATATACTGCCATGTTTCGTCTCAAAAGAAGCAATTTTATGGCTTTCTGGTCTTTTTCCGTGACATTCTTTACAGAAAGTGTTTGTTTTTGCATATTGTGAAACTGAAATATTATTGGAACTAGTAGTTTCATTTTTTAAAAATTTGGTATAGCTTGGGGCTTCCTTAAATAAGTCGTACTTTTCGCTCGACGTATAGGAATGGCATTGCTCACATTTTTTCAATTCAGATGGTTGAATCTTGCCATGTCCGCCTGTTTTGAATGTTTGTGTTTTATGTGTTTTAGGAACCATTGATGTTTCATGACATGCCTTACATTCCAATGTTGCCTTTCTTGCTTCGTGACATTCCATGCAAGTATCCATTTGCGGACTATTAAATTTCTTATCACTCATTAACATGGTTCCTAGTTTTTCATCCCATTTTCCATAATCACTCTTATAAGTTACTTTTCTATCAGATATTTCCCCATGGGCAGTACCGCTATGACACTGGACGCATTTAATCCCTTCCGTCTTATGTTTGCTGTGAGGTATAATGATATCCCCAGAAGGTGTGACATCTCGGTTATTCATATTGTGACAGTTTTCGCAAGCTTGATCAGGTATAAGATTCGGCATCTTAATAGGTGCGAGATAGGTATCTGTTTGCTTTTTGTATAATTCCTTGATTCCGTTACCTTTTGCTTTCAAGTATTTGTCTGCTCCTGGTCCAATATGACAGCTACCACATTCTACCTCACTATGAGAGGAAGCTTTCCATGTATAGTACTGGGGTTTCATCTCATGACAGGACGAGCAAAACTTTGAACTGGATGTTGTTTCTAGCCCGAAAAAACCGAGGCCAAAGAAGATGGCTAGAAACAACAAAGTTAAAGTCGCATATTTAATTAACTTATAGCGAAGCTCGTTTCCTTTAAAGCGAAAACGGGGAGGGGCCGGCAGCTCTTGATTGTGCTCCTCGTCCATAAAAACGACCCTCCTGTTCAGGTTTTATTATTTCTTCTTGTCAGATTTAAAGCCAGTTCTGTGACAGTATAGGCAATACACATCTGTTGGTGCTTTAACTTCTGTTGATCCTGGTTTTGGCTTTTCACGGTCGTGACAAACGAAGCATTCAGATTTTTGATTATCTGTTTTTGCTTTAGACGCGTGAGCAGTTAACCATTGGTCACTGTCTATGTGTCCTTCAGGACGGTTGCTGTGACAAGCGCTACAAAATTTATTGATTCGTGATTGATCTTTAACGATTGTGATGTTTGGTATATATTTTGTTTTTGTTTCTTTCATCTTAAGTAGAGAAATAATGTCTTCTTTTGGAATTTCTCTGATCCATTTAGAATCTTGATGACAGTTCACACATTTATCTAACTCTTGAATAGCCGTGCCGTCGTGTTGACCGTTCCAGCCTTCAACCTTATGACTCTTTGGTACTTTTACTTTTTTATGGCAAGTTTCACATGCCATCGAAAGCTTAACGTCTTTTAGTTGTTTTCCTACTGCTTGTAAGATGATATCTTGAGTTTTTTGATCATGAGCTGCTAATGCTTCTGCTTCTGTCGTTTCACCTTCATGTGTTGCCTCAGTTGTTGTTGCTTCAGTTGCAGTCTCTTTGGTATTTTCGGTAGTACCTTCTTTTTTGTTTTCTTCGAGTTTTTTCTCTAGTTCTTCTGGATTTGGCGGAACGCTGTAAGCAGCTTCCTTCCAAGGTTTTACGCCATTGTTCACTTTATCGTGGCAATCAATACAAGTTCCCATGTTAGGTCTTAGATATTTCTTTTCCATCAATTTTTCGGCAGATTCCTTTGTCCATTCGCCGCGAACTTCTTCAACGTTGATACCGCGTGTTGCCATCTTCGCATGAACAACCCCTGCATGGCAGGTAATACAAGGAATATCTTCTTCGATATGGCCCTTATGGTTAACCTTTAAGTCACCCGATGCAGTAACAAGACGGTTCTTCGAGTGACATTGTAAACAGTTTTCGTTTGAAACAGCTTCTTCTTCGGTTTGAACGATTTGTTCAGGTACACCTGTTACGTGGTAGTACACTTCTTTCACTGACTTCATTTTGTGGGTAATCATGTTGGTGAAACCTGGCTTGATGTGACACTGTACACAAGATATCTGATTGTGGGCACTAGCAGTAAACGTTGAATATTCTGGTGCCATTTCGTGACAACTCGCACAGAATGTCGGCGAGTTTGTCATGGTAAGGACCCCATATCCTCCACCAAAAACAACGATACAACCGACAAGGGAAACAAACAGTAATTTCCACCTGTTCACTGGATTCTTCCAGTCAATCCCTCGAAACTTTCGCCATAATCCGTGAATCAGGCCAGCTTTTTTTCTATCTTCTCTACTATCGGGATCTTTATCTTTATTTTTTTTCCCCCAAATGGCCACTTAATTCACCCTTCCCATTTTGGATTCTTTCTCTATATATTTTCCATATTAACCTCTCTAAAGGTAGTATCTAACATTGTAAGAGTATATTCCAATGTACAATTTGTGAATATTTACTCATAGAAATCCGGAGTGGAATTCCCACTAAAAACAACATAAAAACGTTGTTATTTAAAGGTTGGATTAACACTACACGCGTGTTGTTTAATATGCATAATATTGTATTTTTATTCAATTTTAATTTTATTTATTCAAAAACACATTAGGACTTATAGGTAGTTTTCTTGGTTGAAAGTTATTCTCAACAGTTGCCATTAGTCTGTCATATTTGACGATAAATCGAACATAACAAAAGGCTAGTTTAGAAGTTTGACTTTAGTTGATTAATTATAGTAGATTGTACGAATCTTGCTTCCCTCTACATTGTTGTCACTGTATTGAGGAAGTGGTAAGATTAAAAGGAAAATTATCGAATATTTTTGACTAGGATTTTTTAAAAAAGAGTGTATTAGTCTCGAAATAAAGGAGCGTTCATCAAATGATGGGGATTTTAAATAAAGTATTTGATCTGAACAAGCGTGAGCTGAAGCGGTTAGACAAGCTTGCAACGAAAATTGACGCATTGGCTACGGAAACAGAAAGACTGACCGATGACCAACTGCGGGAAAAAACAGAGGAGTTCAAGGCCCGCTATCAAAACGGGGAAACACTCGATGATTTGCTCGTTGAAGCGTTTGCCGTTGTCCGTGAAGGCGCCCGCCGTGTACTTGGTTTATATCCGTATCATGTTCAGTTAATGGGGGGTATTTCTCTCCACGAAGGGAACATTTCCGAGATGAAGACTGGTGAAGGTAAAACGTTAACCGCGACCATGCCCGTTTATTTGAATGCTCTCTCTGGTAAAGGAGTTCATGTTGTTACGGTCAACGAATACTTAGCAAGCCGTGACGCCGATGAAATGGGTCAGTTGTATCAATTTTTAGGCTTAACAGTCGGCTTAAATTTAAATAGTATGGATAAGGATGAAAAGCAGGCAGCCTATGCCGCGGATATTACGTATGGAACAAATAATGAATTTGGTTTCGATTATTTGCGTGATAACATGGTCCTATATAAGGAACAAAAAGTACAACGCCCACTTTTTTATGGAGTGATTGACGAAGTTGACTCGATCTTAATTGACGAAGCCCGTACCCCATTAATTATTTCAGGTTCAGCGGCAAAGTCCGCTGTCCTTTATATTCAAGCCAATGCCTTTGTCCGTATGCTTAAAAGGGATACAGATTATACGTATGATGAAAAGACAAAGGGCGTTATGCTAACGGAAGAAGGAATTAGCAAGGCCGAGAAAGCCTTTGGGATTGAAAACCTCTTTGACATGGCGCACGTTACCTTAAACCATCACATTAACCAGGCTTTAAAAGCGAATGCTAGCATGCACCTTGATGTGGACTATGTCGTTCAAGATGGTGAAATTGTCATCGTTGACCAGTTCACCGGTCGTTTGATGAAGGGCCGCCGTTATAGCGAAGGCTTGCACCAGGCTATTGAGGCAAAAGAAGGTCTCGAAGTCCAAAACGAAAGCATGACGATGGCAACGATTACGTTCCAAAACTACTTCCGGATGTATGAAAAATTGGCCGGTATGACAGGTACCGCGAAGACGGAAGAGGAAGAATTCCGTAACATTTATAATATGAATGTTATCGTCATCCCTACTAACAGACCAATTGCCCGTGATGACAGACCTGATTTAATTTACTCTTCAATTGGCGGTAAGTTTAGAGCGGTGGTAGAGGATATTGCGGAGCGCAATAAACAAGGTCAGCCTGTCCTCGTTGGTACAGTAGCTATCGAAACTTCTGAGCTTATTTCCGGGCTTTTATTGAAAAAGGGAATTCGCCACAATGTCTTGAACGCGAAAAACCATGAGCGTGAAGCTGAAATCATTGCTGAAGCAGGTCATCGGGGCGCAGTAACAATTGCGACCAACATGGCCGGTCGTGGTACGGATATTAAGCTTGGGGAAGGGGTAATTGAGCTGGGCGGACTGGCTGTCATTGGGACGGAACGTCACGAAAGCCGACGGATCGATAACCAGCTTCGCGGACGTTCTGGACGTCAAGGGGACCCTGGTATTACACAGTTCTACTTATCGATGGAAGATGAACTGATGCGCCGTTTCGGTTCTGATAATATGAAATCCATGATGGAACGCCTTGGCATGGATGATTCCCAGCCTATCCAAAGTAAAATGGTATCTAGAGCTGTGGAATCTGCGCAAAAACGCGTCGAGGGTAACAACTTTGATGCCCGTAAACAGCTCTTGCAATATGATGATGTTCTTCGCCAACAACGTGAGATCATTTACACCCAGCGTGATGAAGTATTAGAATCTGAAAACCTTCGTGACATTGTTCAAAAGATGATTGTGAACTCAATCGAGCGGAATGTGGATGCCCATGCATCTCGTCATGAGGATGAGGAAGAATGGAATCTGCAAGCTATTGTCGATTATGTGAATGCTACTCTACTACATGAAGGTGACATCGCGGTCGATGACCTTAAGGGGAAAGACCCCGAGGAAATCCGCGATACTATTTTTGCAAAAGTGAAGGAACGTTACGAGGAGAAAGAAGAACTTCTCTTCCCTGAGCAAATGCGCGAATTCGAAAAGGTTGTTACGCTGCGTGCGGTTGACTCCAAGTGGATAGATCACATTGATGCGATGGACCAGCTCCGTCAAGGAATCCATTTACGTGCATACGGACAAATCGATCCGCTTCGTGAATATCAGCATGAAGGCTTTGCAATGTTCGAGACGATGATCCATTCGATCGAAGACGAAGCAGCGATGTATATCATGAAAGCGGAGATCCGCAACAACCTTGAGCGCCAAGAAGTAGCCAAAGGCCAAGCGGTTCATCCAAAAGAAGACGGCGAACCGGTTAAGCAAAAGCCGAAAGTGAAGCAAATTAATGTGGGCCGTAATGATCCATGTATTTGTGGAAGCGGCAAGAAATATAAGAACTGCTGCGGGGCAGGGAAATAACGTTAATATGTAATAGCTTTGATGGCTCCAATTTCGAAGTTATAAATTAGTGAGGGCCAGCGATCGTAATCGCTGGCTCATTTTTGTTGTTTTGGGGATGGAATTTGTGGATATGTTGATAAGTGGTGGGGATTTGTTGATATCTTCTGAAAATTTGTAGATATAATGCATAGTTTTGTAGATATCTCTTCTAATTTTGTAGATATCCACAAGGGGATATCTTTCTTATATGTTTATTTAGAAAAGGTAGCTTGATTTTGTGTGATTCTCCTCTATGTGACCCATTTATCTATTCTTTACTCTTCTCGGTCACGTAGACCCTACCCGAGCTCAAAAAAACGCTGCCCCGTTAAGGAGCAGCGTTTGCTTTTCGTATATTTACTTATTGTGCTTCGATTAAGCCGTAGCGGCCGTCTCTGCGCTTATAAACAACATTGGTACGATGTGTGTCTGCATTTGTGAATACATAGAAGCTATGGCCTAGCATGTTCATTTGCAGGATGGCTTCTTCACTGTCCATTGGTTTTAGGTCGAAGCGTTTTGTACGAACTAGTTCTAATTCGTCTTCGTCTAATTCATGAATTTCGGTGTTTTCAGTAGTTGCAAATGTAACAGGAAAGTCGCCTTTTTCACGGAATTTACGGTTAACCTTTGTTTTGTGTTTGCGAATTTGGCGCTCTAATTTGTCAGTAATCAAGTCAATCCCAGCATACATGTCAACATTTGTTTCTTCAGCACGAAGGACTAGTTGCGGTAGTGGGATGGTCACCTCTACTTTAGAAGTTTTATCTTGATTGAATCGTAGATTCACATTTACCTTTGCATCAGGTGCTTCAGTAAAATAGCGTTCCAATTTAGCGATTTTCTTTTCAACATACTCTCTAATTGCTGGAGTTACCTCAATGTTTTCACCACGAACGTTATATTTCATTTGTGGATTCCTCCTTTAGTTAAGGCTATGTAATAACATTTCTATTTTACCCTATGATTATCCTGCTAAATCAGAACAAAAATTTTGTCGATTTATTGACAAAATCAAAGGGAATATAGTGACAATGTTTTGTACGCCCTTTGACACAGATAGATAATATTTACTAAAATGAATGATTGTTCAATTTTATTGTATTCTTTAGTGGGACAACTTTCCAGTGAATTGCTTAAAGAATAGGTTAAATGGATGTTAAGCGAAATGGAGGATTTCGAGAATGGAGCAAGAGGAAAGAAAATTACTGGCCTGGCATGAGACGTTGGAATTGCACGAAATGGTTGCTTTTCAGTCGGTTGGGTTAATGAAACTAAAAATGTCGATGAAGAAAATTACTGATCCTGAGCTAAAGGAACTTTACAAAAAATGTATTCATGATCTGGAAAGCAACTTGAGAGCTTTACTTAAGTTTTATCCCTCTGCCGCCGGCCATCAAGCCAGGGACGAAGAAGATGTGCGCGAGGATGCAGGCTTTTTTGCCGGTGATTTGCTGGGCCTTTCTAAAACTTTGGTGAGAAATCTTTCTGTCGCGATTACAGAAACGGCGACACCTGCGTTACGAAAAACATTTACCAATCAACTGCTTGGGGCGATTCATGGACATGAGCGCATTTTTAATTATATGCACAAGCATGGTTATTATCCTTCCTATGATTTAGGTCGGTTGCTTGGCCATGACATTGAAAATGCACAAAAGGCGTTAAAGATGGGGTTTTAATGTTATAGGGGCGGGCGGGTCCCTGTCTGGGGCCCCCCCTTAACTCCATCCCAAGTTGCACCAATTGAGAAAAGCGCATGTAGGCTAACGAGCAAGTGTCAGCGATTGAATGCTCGCAGCACCGGCTGCTTTTAAAAGTTTTGCTGCATGCCGTAGTGTTGAGCCAGTTGTATAGATATCATCAATCAGGATGACCTTTTTTCCTGCTAAGTCAACATTAGGGTTGACCTGAAAGACCTGTGAGAGATGAATCCGCTCGGACCTAGATTTTTTAGATTGCTTTTCTGAATGGATTCGGCTGAGCACATTTTCGGGATGATAGCCTGCTTCTGCAAGGATGGCGGCTGCCTGGTTAAACCCCCGCTCATATAGCCGCTCTTTACTTAAGGGAATAGGTATAAATAGGTCGGGAGCGATCTCGGTCAACTTCTGCCTGAGCAATTCCGAAAAGATTCTCGCTAGTACATAATCGCCGCGAAATTTAAACTTTGCGATCACCTCTTTTAAAAAATCATTGTAGAGGAACAGGGAATGGTTCTTCTCAAGGTATCCCTGCCATTCGGAATCTTCCTCCCATCGGAAACAATCATGGCACAAATCACCTCTACGAAACTTCATATCTATGTTGCCAAATGGCCTGCTGCAGATTCGGCATTGATTGCCTTCAACTTTTTCTAACTTCCCTTCACAGGCTTGGCAAATAAGCTGTTCTTTATCTACGGAGAAAATGGCCCTCCAGCCAATGCTTGGCAGGATTACTTCGTGGCAGTTTAGACAGCGGTTTTGGATGGGGAATTTCATTTTTAATGCTCCTCTCTCTTTTTATTGATTGAGTAAGCCCCTTTTAATACCTTCTCGGTTCATCGAGACGATTTGCTTTCTTGCCTTTAACATCTCTTCGGTTTTTCCATAATGAAAATAGGTCACCACCCCATCAGGATGTTCCTTACTCCTCCCTGCTCTTCCGGCAATTTGGACGAGGGCACTTTCTGTAAAAATGGCATCTTCGGACCCAATTACGGCTACATCAATGTTAGGAAAAGTTACTCCTCGCTCAAGAATAGTTGTCGTTAACAGTAAAGGAATTCCTTTGGATCGCATCTTTTGCACCTTTTCTTTGCGGTCAGGGTCTTCGGCATGGACAGCTTCTATAGTTGTATCAAATTGGCGCAGGATGGGGAGGGCTTGTTCCATCAAAGGGATATGCGGAAAGAAGACTAAGGCTTGTTTATTTGCTTGAATCCGCGCCGAAATCCAGCGGAGGACATTCGGTGGCAATTTATTTTTCTGCAATTGCTTTTGCCAATTGCCACACCATACAAAGTTGGGGACCGGGAGCGGATGGCGATGGAAACGAGAGGGGATCGTGGTGAATGCTCGTTTCCCTGTACGGCATTCCCTTTGCCACTTTTCATTGGGCGTTGCGGTTAGGTAAATCATGGCTGATGATGGCTTTCGCGCCTGGATGGCGGCGTACTGGAGAGATTCCTCAACAGTATAAGGAAAGGCATCGACTTCGTCTAAAATGATCGCATCAAAGGCATGGTAGAAGCGGAGCAGCTGGTGGGTGGTCGCAATCGTGAGCGGAGCATAGAGATGACGGTCCTCGCTACCGCCGTAAAGAGAAGCAACTTTTATTTCCGGGAAGGCGGCTTTTAGTCTAGGAGTGAGCTCTAAGACGACATCCGTTCGCGGTGTGGCAATACAGATTCTTTTTTTAGCAGCAAGTGCGGCTTCAATTCCAGCGAATAGGACCTCAGTTTTCCCTGCCCCGCAAACGGCCCAAACTAAGTGCTCCTGATTTTGTTGAATGGCTTCAATTACATGCTCTGATGCTTCTTGCTGTCCTTGTGAGAGTGTCCCCTGCCATTGTTTGATTTTTGCAGGGAGATGGGTGTCAGGCACCGGGCCATTCCAGCCAATGAGCGGCGTGCATTCGCTAATTCTTCCCATCATGATGCAATGGCGGCAATAGAGACAGGTTTCGCCACATCGTGAGCATGGGTAAGATGCAAAATGCTGTGGGTCCTTATTTCCGCACCGGGAGCATATGGGCTTTTTTCCGTTGTACTCGATTCCTTTACGGTAAGTGACATAGCCATTTTCGTAATGTGCTTGCACTTCTTCTAATAGAATTGGGATATCTTCTAGGAGAAGTTGTTTACCTGTGAGAAGCTGCTGAAGATCAGGATGGTATTGGAAGTTTGGATTTAGATGCGGCTGCGGGATGCTGGCGATGTGCGTAATTTTGAGTGAATCAACGTCTTTGATGCTAGGAATCAGGAGTTTATTTTTTATAACAAAACGCACGAGGACACCTCCTCTGGATTCAGATAATAGAGTCGATCTTTTGTTTTACCTGTTGTTTGCAGGTTTAATTTATGAACAACTTTTTGAGTGGTATCAGGGGATGGGAGATGCAAATATTTTCTCAATTCTAGATTGGTCATCGTTGGCTTGTATAGGTAGAAATAGTGACTGAGGCTTTTTAGGATGGCATCTTTTGAAGAGGTTTGGCAGGCGGGACAAATCCATTTTCCTCTTTTGAAATTCATTGGGATATAGTTACATTTATCATCTGGACAACAAACTCCGCTCCGGATATCTTTTTCGGTAAGATTGTATTCTTTTAAGATATCAATTGGTTTTGGACTGTGTTGACTTAAGAGCAATTTTCCGATCTTAGTCAAGGTATCGGTATCTACCCTTTCTTGATGATTTCGTTGTTCCATTGATTCGATTTTATTAAAAAGGTCTCTTCCCTTGCATACTTTACTAAAATCTGTTTTGTCTCCAGAGTTAGTTTTCAAGATCGTACTGGTACTTTTGAAAAAAACAAGGGTGTCTACCGGGAGAAGATTGCAGCCGTTTTTGACCAGCCAATTGCGTAAGAGGGATTGCAGTCGCTGGCATTGAACGCGCGGGTCCTCGAATGATTCTTCAGTTCCATCATCATGGGTACGAATTAGCTGCTTGAAGACATTATCAAAAGTTAATTTGCCTGCGATGTTTTTTGCTTCGATGATTAGGATGTAGTTTTGTGAGAGGAGAAGTGTGTCGATTTGAAAGTGAATGCCGTTGATTTGGAGTTGGAGGTCGTGGAAGATGTGGTATTTATCATGTGGAAGTTCTTTTACGTAGTTTGCTAGTGCTATTTCGCCCCAGTATCCGGCCCACCGTTTGGCGAGGTCTTTTTCAATTTCTTGATATTTGCTGTGGCCGATTATTAGTCGGATTTTTAGGATTTGAGTTAAAAATAGTCTTTGTGGCGGGGTTAATTCTTTCATGATCAATTCATTCGTCAGCTCCTTTTTCTTTTTTGGAAGATTTCTTCAAAGAAAGGAGAAATTCCTGCTAATTTGTCGAAGGTTTTTATATTTTTTGTGGATATGTGACGGTCTGGTGTCTTTACAATTGTTGATAAGGGATTCCGCCAATTTGGGCCAGGATTCCGCAAACTTTTGGAGTTATTCCGCCAATCTTCGTATGAATTCCGCCGACTTCGCAACTTTTTCCGCCGATTCCCCTGATGATTCCGCCAAACCCCTTTTATTTACCTTTTTTTAATATCTCGAGCCTAGCCTCTGGTCATTTACGGCTTGGCTCACAGCCGTTCGATTCCGCCAATTTGGGCCGGGATTCCGCTAACTTTTGGAGTTATTCCGCCAATCCTCGTACGGATTCCGCCGACTTCACAACCTTTTCCGCCGATTC
>NZ_JAGGQX010000058.1:0-1374 GCF_018613095.1 Bacillus sp. ISL-75 | reverse complement strand
TACGGCTTGGCTCACAGCCGTTGGATTCCGCCAACTTCTGGAGTTATTCCGCCATTCTTCGTCCAGATTCCGCCGACTTTACAACCTTTTCCGCCGATTCCTCTGATGATTCCGCCAAACCCCTTTTAGTTACCTTTTTTTAATATCTCGAGCCAAGCCTCTGGTCATTTACTGCTTGGCTCACAGCCGTTCGATTCCGCCAATTTGGGCCGGGATTCCGCGAACTTTTGGAGTTATTCCGCCATTCTTCGTACGGATTCCGTCGACTTCACAACCTTTTCCGCCGATTCTCCTGACGATTCCGCTAAACCGCATTTCCCACCAACCCCTTAAAATTAAAAACCATTCCGGCCGAAAGGACGGAATGGTAACTCGCTTACCTATCTAATTTTTTCATCCAGCCTAGGCCCATGGATCCTTCGCCGAGGTGGGTGCCGATCACTGCGCCGAAGTAACCAATCGAGAATTCAACGTTTGGATACCTGGCAGCCAGTTCATCGCGCCATTCCTTTGCCTCTTGCTCGCGATTGGCATGAATAATGACGGCTTGATATTCGCTGCCACCTGACACTTCCTCACTTAGCAAATCGACCATTCGATTCATCGCTTTTTTCCGGGTGCGGATCTTTTCAAACGGAACAATCACCTTGTTGTCAAAATGAAGCAGTGGTTTGACCTGGAGGAGGCTCCCAATAAAAGCCTGTGCACTTGAAAGGCGGCCGCCTCGCTGCAGATGCTGTAAATCGTCTACCATGAAATAGGCACGAGCCGTTTTTTTCAATTCTTCTAAGCGGTCCATAATGGAAGCAGCGTCCTCGCCGCGGGATGCCAGCTTTGCTGCCTCGATCGCGTAAAAGCCTTGAACCATGCAGCTGATTTCTGAATCAAATGGGTAAACGACGATGCCTTCAACCATCGTACTCGCTGCGTTAGCCCCTTGGAAAGTGCCGCTGATCCCACTTGATAGGTGAACACAGATGACGGCATCATATTCCTTTGAAAGGCTTTCAAATAGCTCGACAAATTGGCCAATTGGCGGCTGAGAGGTAGTCGGCAGCGCTTTTGTCTTCACCTCATCATAAAACTGACTCCAAGATATATCAATTTCTTCCTGGTAAACCTCGTTACCGAAGATGACATGTAACGGGATCATATGTATATTCCATTTATCTCGTACATCCTTTGGGATATACGCAGTACTATCCGTGACAACGGCTGTCTTCATAAAAACTACCATCCTTATCTATATAACCACTATATTGATTTTACTATTTTATATGAAATAGAGCTAAATTGCATTACTTCGCAAAAAAACAAAAAGAGCATACCGTGAAGTATGCCCTTTACTATTCTGCGTGCCCAGCAAGCCGTTAA
>NZ_JAGGQX010000057.1:0-7526 GCF_018613095.1 Bacillus sp. ISL-75 | reverse complement strand
GTTGGTCCCGTTGGTCCCGTTGGTCCCGTTGGTCCCGTTGGTCCTGTTGGTCCTGTTGGTCCCGTTGGTCCTGTTGGTCCCGTTGGTCCCGTTGGTCCCGTTGGTCCCGTTGGTCCTGTAGCTCCTGGTGACCCTGGTGGCCCTGGCTTACCTGGCTTACCTGGTGGTCCTGGCTTACCTGGTGGTCCTGGCTTACCTGGTGGTCCTGTTGGTCCTTTATGTTTAGACATTAATAAATGCACCTCAATTTGTATGAATTCAAATATATACCAATATATGAAAGATATTAGAATCAGCTTGTGTTAGTCCCCAAACTTAATAGGTTTATTTTAGTATGTTGAAGTTCAGAGAAGAGGTTACGTAAAAAAGTCTTGTTTTAATTTATAAGAGACTTTTGTATATTCCATTAATTTACATACAAAAAAATCCTATATATATTTGAGCTCGACCCTATGTATCAGCCAAAAATGACGGAGATATTATGTTTAACTGACTTAATAATAAGAATGCGTAAAGGATTACATTGTCAGCCCGCTTACTCCATACAGAATGGTCTAAAGGAAATTTTAAGTTTTATCAAAGGGGGAATGACAAAAAAGAAGAGGACCTCTTCTTCATTTTTTTAATATTCAGTTGGGATCTATCATGGAGCAACTGGTGCTGCTGGAGAGTATTAATAAAATTGGAAATTATTTTTAACGGATTCTGCGATCACTGTTGGTAATTCATTTATTTTTTTTTGAAGACGTTTCTGAGCAGCACTCCCTAGATAGCGTTTTTTATCAATATAATAAGCACATATTGAAATTTCATAATCAAAAAGGTAATCATAAACATGGTAGTCAACAAAAAGAATATCATCTTTAGGAAAGGGAATTTCTTTCCCAAGTAGTGCATACATCAATCCTATGTTGTTTTTTCCTTTTAATCGATGCATTTTTGCTAACTGGTATAAAGGTTCAGCTCTACATGGTCTGAATTCCCAAGAATTTTGATAATATTGAATTGCTAAAGCAAAAAAATTTTCTTCATCTTCCGTTAATTGATCAATAATAGATTGGTTTATGGATGTATTTTCTGTAGATTCCTTTACTATTTGTTGACGTTTGTTGGAACAAAGATTTACTAAACTCTCATAGCAAATACCGATTTGGAAAAGAGAGTAAAAAACTTCCTCCACCCATCCACCAGCGTCTACTCGCTTTTTATACCATTTAATTGCTTCCTCAAATTCCTCAAGACACATAAATGTTTGTGCTAAGTAAAAAATATATCTAATCTGTAAATCGGGAGGAGTTGATTCATCCTGGATCCCTTCAAGCAACAAGCGCTTATCTCTTTCAAATTTGTCAGTCTTACTCCCGCCATCTTCCTGATCATTAACTACAAGGCTATCTAATTTTCCCGTTGTATTAAAGTAAGGATATTGTTCCGCATTCAATCTTGAATAATCAATGTCCCAATATTCATGAGTCACTCCAACCGATTTCCAAGGTAAGGTTGTCTTTAGTAGACGAGTTAACCAATATTTAATTTGTCCATTATACTGCATTGTTAGATATTGACCTTCGATTAAGCAGCTCTTATCAAATTTAGAATCTACTTCTAAAACCATATCAGCATCGAGCAACAGTAAATAATCTGACTCTGGATATGTCTCTTGAGCCAATGATACAGCTAAACTTCGATTATATCCAAAATTTTTAAAAGTTTCATAGTGCATTGTAACAGGGATGTTATTTTCTTGGCCCCATTTTTGAATAATTTCTGGTGTATGATCACTGGAGCCAGTATCACAAATTGAGATAAAATCAATAATGGGTTTAGCCGAATCTAAGCATCTTTGAATTATTTTTGCTTCATTTTTTACAATCATGCAGAGGCAAATTTTCTTTACAGATTCCTTTGACGGTACTGATTTTAATTTATTTTTACTAACTATTTTAAGAACTCCCTTCTCTATTAGAGTTATACTATCAAATTCTTTCCTTTAAAACTGGATAGTACGATTCTTTTTTATTGTTTCTTACCATCAATTGTATTGAAATAATTGATTGACCCAATCATGGATTGTGTTTTTTATTGAAAAATTTTCGTTTACATACTGACAGCAGGTGTTGCCAACCTCCTTCAACGTACTTCTTGTCTTTATGATTTCATTTATTTTCGAAATAAAATCACGTGGATCATTACTATCTATTATAAATGACTGTGCTTCTGGATGAGTTACATCCATCACATATCCAATGTTACTTGAAAGTACTGGTATTCCACATGCATACGCTTCAAGAGCTGGAGCAGGTCCCCCCTCATGATTTCCAGTAATGATTAATAAATCTAGTCCGTTATAAAAATCAGGCATATCTTCCGGTGATATAAACGATTCCATCGTTGCTTCCTTAAAATGGATAATTTGATGGTTTTTAAACGCTTCAACGATAGGTAAATAGGTTGTATAGTAATTTTTACAATACTTTTCGGTAT
Source organism: Bacillus sp. ISL-75 (assembly GCF_018613095.1). Lineage (NCBI taxonomy): Bacteria > Bacillati > Bacillota > Bacilli > Caryophanales > Bacillaceae > Bacillus > Bacillus sp. ISL-75. The sequence continues at coordinate 5,042 of NZ_JAGGQX010000057.1, read as the reverse complement.
CTCCAACCCAACCAATTACAAATTCATCTGGGTTTTTACTTGTTTGCTTTGGTTTAAAATGTTCTGTATCCACGAATTGTTTTATATATTTCACGTTAGCATTCGGGGAGATGTTTTTTAAAATTTTGGTTAATTTGGTATTAATTGCTCCAATTGATTTTATTTTACTTAAATATTCTTTTATAAAATCATTGTTATAGATTGGTTGATCCATCCAATCACGGAAAGCATAGTGATTCTCCATAAAATAGTAATAAGAAACAGCTGCAGAACTATCAACCCGTATTCCATTTGAAATCAATGTCTGTGCAATCCCTAAACACATCGTTGATATGACGTCAAATTTATCATTAAAATATTGGGGACCGAATAGTCCTAATTGATTGTAAAATTCCTCTAAAGACATAATTTCTAATTGTGGGTAATTTTGATTTACTAATTGAGCATGTTTCCCTAATACCCACCAATCTACATCATATACAAGTAAATGTTTTTTCATTAACCATTGTCCTTCCTACAAGAATTGACATAGTGTGCACATTATAATTAAAATTGCCCTAATGCGACTCCTATCGGTCTGTAGAGCATTCGTATTCTCAATCTGCTGTTAGTCCAGATGACCAGTTGTACCTCCTTTAATAAAATCATTTACTTACTTTCTTTATTTATATTAAAGAGAAACGAATTGGAATAGGTCATTTCTCATGAAATATATAATAACGAAGAGTAAATCCTTTGTTTGTCTTCATTTACAAAAAAAAACACATTATAATGTGGTGAAATAATTTTTTTAAGCCTTTATCGTAATTGAAGTACTAAAGGAGAAGAAATAAATATCCGTGCCGATAGATCGCTTTGGAAGATAGGAAAATCTAAGGGTGTAAAAGCGCAACAATTTGTCTCCGTTACCGCTGCTTCGATACCAGTACCTGTAAAGTAGAACCACAAATTTCACTTACAAAAATGTGGGTTGAACCCCAGAAAGGGAAGTAATTTTGATATCACAGCCCATTTTTTTAGAATCTTTAGCTTAAAATCCTTAATGTTTTTAATTAACGGTTCCTGAAAAACGTCGACAACACTTTTCAAAGAGAACCGTTTAACGACCTCGAAAACGAAAACCAGAGCGACGGCTGGAACAGTGAGAAGAGCTGCGGCGAAAATTTCTTTGACCACGAGGATCTTGAAACATAAAACTACTTAATCCTAGTTCTTCAACCTCTCTTATCGCTTCTTCAATTTAAACAACTTGATGAAGAATTAGGTATTTCGCCGCGCAAATATGAGTCAGATAAAAACGGTACATTGCTATTGGATCCGAACGATAAATTTGATAAAGACTGGTACGAAAACGACGAAGCTTACGATATTATTTAGGTAGTCTAACAGCTCCTTTTTTTATATTGATGACCAGTCAAAAAATATGTAGAGGAAAACAACAAAGCCGGCCTGCGCCAGCTGTATTTAACATAATCAAGACTATCGGAAGCCAATGTATCTAGAAACCTATAAAAAATCTCTTCCTAATACTACACAAAAGTCACTAGCTGCCTTTTCCTAATAGAAACCTTCTTTACTGAAGTTCGTAAACCACTTTTTCAAGCTCTCCTTCAAATGAGAAGGTACCTTCATTTTTATAAGCAGGATTGACTGGATAGTGAGAATCCGCTCCAATGCTTAACCCTTCAAACTAACCTTATATGGGTGCGTTTTATTAATATTGGTACTCGATTTGAACTACTCATCCAAATGCCCCCTAATCCCATTCGTTTTCTTTAACTTTACCAATTTGAAAAATTTTATTAATCACTCATCCCTACCGCGCTTTCGCTTACTAGCCTTAAAGCTTAGTGTGGAAGGAGTACACTTCCACACTAAACTTCAAGGTCGTATCTTTCCCCTGTTAGACATATCTATTTCCATATCTTTGAATACGTTGAATACTATAAAAAATAACTCTATATAATGTGTTAGCAAAGATAGAAATTCGGTCATTTTTGTATCATTACTTACGTTGAATACGGTAGAAATTCATACTATATATAATGGCCCGATTGTTAAATAAGAGCTAAAGACGATTCTTCAACTATCCTGCCCGTTAGCTTAAGTTATCATGAACGAAACTAGCTCCTTACTCGTAACACCGTAGGTTAATTTGGTTACACTGTTTACTGGAAAAACAAACCAAATCAGAGCTACATTACGGAAGGAGCTAGCTATTATGAAGGATACCATTAAATATGTAGGTTTAGACGTTTCAAAGGAAAAAATTGCCGTTGCCATTGCAGATGAAGGTCGTGAGGAGCCAAGGTATTGGGGAATGATTCCTAACACTCCGGAATCCATTAGAAAGTTAGTAAAAAAGCTTGGAGAAAAAGAGAATCTTCGAGTGTGTTATGAAGCTGGACCAACTGGCTATGGTTTACATCGACTTTTTCTTACCCTAGGAATTGAGTGTGAAGTAATCGCACCATCTTTAATCCCTAAAAAACCAGGTGAGCGTATTAAAACTGACCGTAGGGATTCCATTAAACTAGCAAAGTTATTTCGCGCCGGCGAATTAACTCCTGTTTATGTGCCAACAGAAGATGACGAAGCCCTTCGGGATTTAGTTCGGGCTCGTGAAGATGCCAAAGAAGATGAATTAAGAGCCAAACATCGATTATCTAAATTCCTTTTACGGAATGATATTCACCCTCCTTTCAAAGGAAAAAAGTGGACTCGTAGATATCGTGAATGGTTAAATACTCTAAAGTTTGAACGTTCAACATCCAAAGTAGTTTTTCAAGAGTATCTGCACCATCTTCAAGAAATTGAGCAAAGGGTAAAACGATTAGAGGAAGAAATAAAATTACAATCAACCGAAGGTTACCATGCGCCAATGATTCAAGCACTACAATCATTAAGGGGAATAGCTACGATTACAGCTACTAGTCTTGTGGCTGAGATAGGATCATTTAAAAGATTTGCTTCTCCCAAAAAATTAATGTCCTACGTTGGGTTAATTCCAAGTGAAAGTTCTAGTGGTGAAACCAGAAGGCAAGGTAATATTACCAAAACAGGCAATCGTCATGTTCGTCGGTTGCTTGTAGAAGCAGCTTGGAGTTATCGATTTCCGCCTGCTATAAAGGGAGATTTAAAGAAAAGACTAGAAGGACAGTTGCCTAATGTTCAAATGATCTCATGGAAAGCTCAAAATCGCCTTCATAAAAAATATTTTCGTTTACTATCACGTGGAAAGGCATTTGGAAAGGCATTAACAGCCATTGCAAGAGAATTAGCAGGATTTATCTGGGCAGTAACTCAAGAAGTTGACAATAGCTTCATAACAAAGTAAAAATTACGAATAAAATGATGTTTAATTTTTCGTTAAAAGTCGGAGCATAGGGCTCGGAGGCAAAGGTAAAAACCGGTAAGGAGAAACCACGAAATGTACTTGTGCTATGCCAAATAGGCTAACGCACGTTTTAAGTTAGTGGAAGCTCCTTTATACGGAAAGATAAAATGTGAAAACCCACGAATATCAGAGTGCTAACCGCAGTTGAGATTTTTGCCTTCGTGCCGTGTGTTTAACTTTTTAATATCAATATGAAAGGAGAAATTTATTCATTCTCAGCTTTAAAAAGTATCTCAATCTCCAAATTGCCTGTCAAGGAAAGCACTTGACAGCCAATTTGGAGATTGAGGAGCAGTCTGTAAGCTGAGAAGGAGATCCCCTAGCCTTAAGGCTCAATCCAAACTTATAAGCAAAGAAGCCGAAAAACGCTTCTCTTCTTAGAGTTACCCAAAAACTGAAACCAAAATCAATTTGGGTAGGGAGCATTGACAGTTTCGTTCATATCAGTACATTTTTTCACAAACTTCAATTTATTCTTAACATGAATATCCAATTTATCGTCTAGCCTAAACATTTTTTGTAAGTCGATTTGTCTATCAAATTGTAGGGGAAATTGTAAGGGTACAACAGCCATTGTACCCTTACAATTTGGGGTGCATTTTCCTATACAAATTTTAACCTAATTTCCATACAAGTAGCTTTATACCAATAAAAAATGAGTGTCAAATTTATATACAATTTGGCACTCATTTTAACTTACATTTTTAATGTTTGCGATAGGCAACGGAACCCGTTACCCAATTAGTCCCCTCTTTGTTACATTTCCTTTTAAAGATACTGAAGCATTGACATAATTTCACTTAGGGTAACGAAGTTCTGAAGAAAAACAAGACACAGACAACCAAGGCCATCCCAATCATTTATAAAGGCAATTTTAACACAATTAATTTTAGTTTAGTTAGTCATGGACTTCTCATTACATTGTAGACTAGCCACACCTTAGAAGTAGGATTCTCTTATTGTGTTTTTTTGTAGTTAGTTCGTAATTAGTATACCTAATTTAATACCTTACTACTTAAAAGGGTGGTACAAATTTTTATAAAAAAACAAAATATCAAATGTTATAATTGTTATAATTTTTTCTGCAATGTATTTAATACACTAGTCCAAGTAATACTTTCAATAGGATATTTCTTATCGCAACATGGCTTGAATTATGATAAGCGGAAATTAAATGTGTACTACATCGAGGGAAAATACCGAAGGCGGATGTTGAATTTGCAGGTACCCCTTATTGGAGCAAATCTACAGTCGAATCGTTTCGCGAACAGGAGAAGGTACGATTGATATGTACGAAGAGTCTATACGGATGCCTTTTCTCATCCGGTACCCGAGAGAGATTAAACCGGGTTCTGTGACAGAAGCGACGGCGCTGAACGTGGATTTTGCCCCCACCATCCTGGATTTTGCCGGAGTCAGGATTCCTAAAGACATGCAGGGCCAGAGCTTGCGGCTGTTATTCAACGGAACAATTCCCATGGGTTGGCGAACGTCTGTGTATTACCGGTATTGGATGCATCTTGATAAATACCATAACGTTTATTCCCATTATGGTATTCGAACGCATCGCTACAAGCTAATCTATTATTACGCCCAAGCATTAGGCATATCGGGGTCAAAAGAAGAAACAAGACCTCCTGAATGG
>NZ_JAGGQX010000056.1:0-19117 GCF_018613095.1 Bacillus sp. ISL-75 | reverse complement strand
AATATTCGGGTTATAGTTCATTCACAGGGCTGGAGTTCTTTTTATTTCGCTAATTCAAATGATTGTTGGATTTCTTGTATTAATTTTTCTGCACCTTCACGAGAAAGGATTAATTTACCCTCAGCAAGAGTAAAATTTTTATCAGAAACTTCACCTGTTACTACACAAGTCATATTTGGTTTATATTTTTTCAAGATGATCTGATCTCCATCAACGTAAATTTCAAGAGAATCTTTTTCTGCAATATCAAGTGTACGTCTTAATTCGATAGGAATTACTACACGACCTAATTCATCAACCTTACGAACAATTCCAGTAGATTTCATTTAACTATTCTCCTTCTTATAAATCATAAAAATATATCTCTATTAATAATCGTCATTTTTCGACATGTTCTTTAAAAATATAATACTAGTTAATTTCCATATTCGTCAATTTGTATTAATATCCATTTATTTAACCCTTATTCTCTTCCTTTTTTAACCTTTCAATATACGATTAATTTTACTCTCGACCTGTTAATTGTCCGACAAACTCAACATCATCTATTTTCCAGCCTTGCTCTTTCACATAGATCAAGGACGTTTTGACAATGACTGTTTCCGTGTTGGTAACATTATTAAATTCTGTGCTTAGCTTAAATTCATTGAAAAATTCAGCTTCTGTCTTTGAGGATTGATATTCAAAAGGCTTTAATCCTACCATTGAAGATTGAACTGATTGGTCCGAATTCGGAAGTTCTATTCCCGAAGGGTGGGTCGCCTTATATCCCTGATCGGTCATAAAGGGCTTAATATTCTTATATCGTTCAGCGGTCGTTTTGTAGGTGAAGAAGTTTGTTAGAAATTTTCGGTTTACCTCTAAAGTTTCCGTGTTTTGGATAGATGATAAGGAAGCGATCTTCTCTTCATAGTTGCGTTGGTTCGCTCTGACTTCTTGTAATTGTGTTCTTAAACTGAAAGCATACACAATAAAAACGACAGCAGCAATAAATCCAAGCATTAGTAAAATATAATTTTTCTTTTTATTTGGTTCTATGACGTCTCACCTCCATTACTGAATCCGTCTAAAGCCTAAAAAGGGATACAAACTTTTCCATTGTTCAACAGAAGAATAGGACGTTCCATCACCGCTATTCGAATTAATAAATTTCCCATCTCCCACATACATTCCCACATGGGAAGCTCCTGGTTTGTAGGTAGAGAAGAAAACTAAATCGCCAGGCTTAATTTGATCTTCAGGAACGGGTATCGTTTTATCGTATTGTGATTGAGCTGTCCCGGACAGATCAATTCCAACTTGTGCGAAGGCATATTCTAATAATCCTGAACAATCAAATCCTCCTGCTGCTGGTGTTCTACCACCCCACACATAAGGTCTGCCATGAAACTGATTCATAATAGCAAGGACTTCCTCCACATCAAAGCGTTGGGTACCATCACCAACAACGACAACACTGTCATTTCCACCATTATAATAGCGAAGCACATGTTCCACATAATCCACGTCACCGTATCGGGACCATCCCATTTTAGCAGCCATCAACTGACTAAATTCACTAGCTGTTTCTTTGGAATATCCCCCGCGCTGTAATGCGTAATCAATAAAGCCAGTTCCAAAGTTGTACGATTGCAAAGCTAGGTTTATGTCTCCTTTAGCTTGCTTCATCACCTTTGCAAAATGTTCCATTCCGATTTGAATCGAATATTCAGGGTCAGTAATGGTTCCAGGAGGAAGTCCGATTGATTCCGAGGATTGCATCACATCTAACTGCCGTCCACCAGACTCCTGCTGAATGAGGGCCATGATCAATCCGACATATTCTCCAATTCCATTTTGTTCGGCATACTTCCGAATTAAAAGCTCGTATCTCAAAACATCAGCTGACACTTTAGCTGTGCCCCCGGATCCTTCTCCCGACATTCCTCCTTCAAACTGATTCTCACCGCCCAAGCTAATAGAAATAAATAAAGCGATTCCGAAAATAGATGTGAGAAGAAGAAGGATACCAGCAATAATCCAAGTAAGAGGGTTTTTAAGAACGGCTATGGTTTTAGCAACTTTTACACCTTTCTCCAAAACACCTTGCATATGCTCTCCTTTCTAAAAGCAGTTCTGACACAATGAAGCAGGTCATTGTTCATAAAATGAAATGTAATTGCGTCATACTACTTTTCTCCAACATTATTTTCGGTGTTTAGCGTTTGGGTCTCTACTTTCTGATCTCTTCACATTTTCGGTAGGTGGATTGGCATTTCGTGATTTAATCTGTTGTTGAGCTTCCCATTGAGTGAGATATTTATCCGATTCTCTTGAAGCTGCTACTTCATTTTTACTATCCATTCTTCCTGACGGACTACGGTGAGAGGAAGGTTTAACCTCTTCGTTTTTTCTAGCTTCTCGATTCGAATTTCGAGCCGACTGACTAGAATTACTACCCTTACTAACCTCTTCACCTTTTCCACTTTTATAATCATCTAAATGCACAATAGCAGCACCAGCATTTCGTGAAGCTGAACGTGGGGCTGCTCCCGCTGCCAATACTGAGGCTGCATTTTTCCCACCTTTGCCAGCAGCTTGTTGTCCTTGATTGTTGCCTGTGACTTGTTTTTGCGGGATATTCTCTCCCCCTGCATTTCGGTGTTTTGATCGGGTCCCACTCGTTACTGTACCAGGTGTAGCAGTTGAAGCCGTTTTCTGTCCTGCTCCTTCTTCACCTGATGGAAACCCTTCTTGACGTTTTTTATTCTGATGATTTTTATATGCTTGCCCTACCATTCTTTTTGCCCCTTTGAACCCTTTTTCGCCAGCGTCCCCCATTTTACTAAAGGAGTTTGTTGTCGCTCTCTCGACGATTTGCTGACCTTGAATCATCCCCGCTGAAGCAACTTCGAATAGTTCGGAACGGTATTTAAATAAGCCCCACATGGTAATACAGATCAAGAAGACGACAAATGCATAGCCTTCTACTCCATTCGTGACTTTGACCGATTCATAAAGCAAGCTAACAATTCCCGTAATGACAGCGATTAAAAGCACCAATCCTGCTTTCATCAGTAACATGCCTACGATCTTTTTTCCGTGATTTAACGCACTTTCACTATAAGAAGGGATTAACGAGAGAACAAGTGGAATTCCCGTGAAGATCACTAATGCTAGGAACCATACTTGAAGCAAAAACTTAAAGATTCCTAACAGCAAAACAGGAATCGAAAGGGCAATGGTGGAAATGATCGTAACGATTAAATAACCAAATCGTTCACCGCTAAAATCCGGTGTCATTTGCTTGTTATCAAGTTCCGAAACTTCATTACTCACAATCCTTTTTCGTTCTTCTTTTCCTTCCTTTGTATAAGGCTTAATTTCCAAAAGTTTATCTACTCGGTTCGGATCCTCACTTACAATATCGGCTTCTTTCGTTGAGCCATAATTTAAAAGTAAATACGGACGCTTCACCATAAGATTAAACAATTGATTGTCTAATACCGCCATCCCTTCTTTGGGATTATAGGGTGTGTTGCTGTCAAATCCATCAGAACTAACAAGAACGTTTACCGAGCTGGCAATCCCTTCAAGTTCCGCCCCTCTGTCATTCAGCCATTTGATATTTCCTGTTGCATCAGAATAGAACCAAAAGGTGAGAACCATGATAGCCAAAGCACCAACGATTGCCTTTACTGCATGACCGACTTGTTGATTGACAAAATAACGCCATGCTGCAGCTCCTCCTACAAAAATAACAAACAAGGATAAGAAAGTCCCTGACATAATTTCATAGATTCGTTGACTCATAATGCCTGCTTCGCTTGCAATGATACTAATTAAATCGAAAGACATAAGCTGATCAATAGAATAAAGAGTAAAGCTAGCAACTGTTTTATTAAACCCCCACATTCCTTGATTAATGGCATGTAAGGCATTATCACCAGTATCTTTAAGACCGTCCCCAATATTCGCTTCCATCCTGTAATGTTCGAGAGGATATTCCTTGCTTTCCAATGTCACACGGCCAACGGTTACTTCTTTTTTCTGAATAGTTGGTGAGATATCATCCGCAAGTGAAGCTGTTGGCATAAGGAGAAAAAGTAACGCAAAACATATCCCTATTCCCCGTTTCAGGAATTTCATCCAACCCCTCCTTATTTACAGTGGATACAAGCTTCCCGTTCAAATTTCTGTTTAATTTCATCACGGTTAACATTCAAACTTTTACTTGTATCAACTTTCCACATATCTGCTTTTTTACGAAAAACAATATTATCCTCTACCGCATTATCACCCTTTGGATTATCGAAATCTGCAAAAACATAGTAGTTCTCTAATTCTTCGTCATAGTAAATTTCAAAACGTATATCTTTATATTCCAACCCTGAATCTACCTTCTTTGCAGTTTTATCAACCTCATAAGAACCTTTTTTATAAATAAATTCTTGCTGTTTGTCATACTCATTATCAAAATTTGCTTTTTCCCACTCATATGCGATTTTTGCAATTTCTTCAGGAGAAGTTCCCTGATTACACCCCGCTAATAGTGCAATCAGAGCAATAATTAAGATTAATAGTTTTTTCATCAAATAAATGCCTCCTCGGTTTCTGCTCTGCCTCGGTCCTTTTCTTTTGTATTGAAGGCACTAATCCATTCGTTAAACAACACATCAGTTTGAATTTTGGCAGTACGACCGTACATATCTTCTACAATACACTGACCTTCTGTCAGGTTTTTCAGCATATCCCGATTATCTTTGTTATCCTCCATGCCAAGAAACTCAATGATATTGGCTGCTTCTTCTGTCGTCTTCGCTTTAAAAGCAAATTTCGTTCCTATATTTTCTTTAATTTGTGGCTTGTTATATTCATAAGTGGACTGTGTAATGATATAAACGGCAGACCGTAAGGAACGGCCAGTACGCAACAATTCATTAATGAGTCGATCACCAGCGCCCGTATTCATTAGCATCCACGCTTCTTCGAAAATGGTTAACTTCACGACCGAATCATCACGAGCAAATTTCGTGGCAAATTTCGCTAATGGCTGCATGAGGGCAACGGCAATGTGTTCGTCACGAGTGGCAGCCTTCTCGCCTTCATCTGGAAGATTCAAGTTTTGAATCTGCAGGATATTCACTTGTTCATTAAGGCTTATCCCTTCCACATCCCCCTCTGAAAACATTAACTTTGCAACCCCATTTGTGCCGATTTCATAAAGCAAGTCGCCTACATTTTGAACATCTTGATCGTCAGAATCTTGTAAATAGCGAACAACTTTTAAAAGCCCTGGCTTTTTATCTTGCTGCATAATATAACGGACACCTTTATAAATGGCCGTTTTAACATTCCGTTCATTCGACTGAAGCTCGGATAAATATTCCAAAACACCCACGGCTGCATCCTGAGCTTCTTCTCCTTCAAGGAAGGTAAGAGGGTCAAGCTTCCCCGCATCCTTCTTTTCACTTGATAGAGTGATATAGTTAAAGCTTTCAATTAACTCTTTAAAAAATGGGGCTTTACGCTCCATTTCAGGCGTAAGTGCCTCTTTGAATTTCTTTTCGAGTTCGTTTTTTGGATCCGTCATCAGGATTTTGGCCCCAAAAAAGACGGAATTCAGTAAGATATCTTTTAACAAATAAGATTTCCCCATCCCCGTTGGTCCCGAGATCGTAACATGGGGAGAAGAGTACTTGGAACCTTTTAGGCCCAAGTGAGCTAGAAAGGGATGATAAAATACAAGAGATTGAGAGCTTTCCATGCTTTCTCCCTCATGAGAGATATTTTTCCCTAAATAAAAACCTACCGTATTACCAATTTTGCGTGTAAGAGAGAAAAGGGATTCCGCGAACGATTCAGGAGTAAGAACTTGTTCCCAATCTTCCGCTACGATTTTAGCTGCTGGTAACGATTGATGGAATAAAAGGAGTTGATCGGCTAATGGCTGCACAATTTCAATTTGTTGGTCTTTAAAATCGATCATGAGCCTTCTGGCTCTTTTTCGGACTTCTTCTTTCGTTTTACCGTATACAACAAAATGGATGTGAGTTCTAAGAAGTGGTTTTCCTTGATTTTTAATTTGATTTTCTAATTCATGTAAAAGCTCTCGCCTTGTATTAATCAAGCTATCGTCATCTTCATTCGCTTCAATCAATTGAGCGTCTTGGTCACGAAAACGCTTTTTAATCATATTGGTTTGGTTTTCATCTTCCTTCTTCTTCTTGTAAATCGTCCGCATATTAACTTCTACTGGAAAGTTATAGGACTGGAAGAAATACGCCCATTTTTTATAGCTTAAATCAATCGGAAATTCTGAAACCGGTAGAAACGTACACCAAGATTCATCATCTACCTGGGTAATATGTAAATATCCTGCTTTTCCTGGGTCAAGAATACCTTCCGTCAAGCTATAAACACTTCCTTCTCCATCAGGTTGTTTCTGACCTCTAACAAACTGTTGACGAATAATATAACGTAATTCTTTCTCTTTTACTCGATAGGCCCCTAAATAGTTATTGAGAGTCGTATAAGCATCTTCTTCCGATTCTTTAAACAGGCTGACAGTTAAATCATCAACGTCATGTCCTCCGAAACCCGCAAGCTTTTGTAAGTATCGGTTCATACTTTTAAACGAAAAAGAAAAAGCACGAATGATGCTTTCATCAAGCTCTCGACGTTTCAGCTTCACGCCGACAAAGAATTTATATTCCACCACATTTTTGACTTCTTCACGCAAAATCTCTTTAGTACGTTCGGCATAATACGTTCCTATTTCCGCATAGTTTCCTTCATACTGTTGTTGAAGGCTATTCATCCGTTTATCAATATCTACAGGAATAGGAATGATTTTATAATCAATCTCCTCGAAGGCTGCTAACTGCCATGCAAGCCTTTGAAGACGGTTCACAAGGTGACTTTCGGCTTCCTGATCATTCACACCTACGGTGTTTTCATGTAAGCGATAGTAAGACCAAGCTTCCATTTCATGAGTATAGACAACATTTTCTTTATACGATTGAATCGGAAATTGTAACATGGATCCACCACCTTATTGGAATCGCTCATAAGACTGCGCTTTTTTCATTTGGGGTTGATAAACAGGTTTATGACTGCTATAACTAAATCGCTTAGTATACAAATATCGAAAGTAACCAATAAAAAAACGGTCTAGGCGTTTCCCATCTAGTCTACTTCTACAAATCGCTCCGGCGATCATCCACGGCAACACGGCGTAAAAAGCTAGTTGCAAGGTCGTGGGTAAAACTTGATTAATACTTCCTCTAAACAGAAACAAAAACCCAAAAATCAGAATAGCGACAACGATTTGCCGAATTTCAATCCCTTTGGAAAAGACGAGAGATTTTTCACCTTTCCCAATTTTCCAAATTTTCAAGGGATATTTGAAGAATTTCCGGTAACTATAAGCTTCTGATCTCAATTAAGACCACCACTTTTTACTTTGTTCCAGATAGCAGTTGCTATACTTTCAAACTCTCCTGGACTAGAAACAATCACATAGCAGACAACCGCAAAGATAAAGCTAGAAAAAAACATGCCCCAACGTTGCGAAATAAACGCTCGAACAATCATGATAATCATGACAATGAACAAAACCGCAGCGACTTGTGATGAAGCATATTGGGTAAGACCTGTAATATCTGGCATGTAAATCATCCTCCTAAAGTATGTTTTAATTCTTGAACATAAAATTTATTGTTCTCTTTGTTCACAACAAGGGTAAACGGATGTTTCGTTTGTAGCCCCGTATTGGCCTCCTGTAAGATTACAAGAGCCTTCACAATGTATTGCCCTTCTTTCTTTCCATCGTAAACGACAAAGTCTTCCAATCCCTTATACTCGTAAAGATCTTTAAGAGACTCAGGCTTTTCCATTAAGTATGACATTTCCTCAATAGAATTGGTCGTATAAGAAGTGAAGAACTGTGTAGCAAACTGTTTCATTTGATCTTCAATTTTTACATTCTTTTTTGATTGATCGGTTTGATCTTGGACGGCTGCCATTCGTGTCTCGCTCGGTAGAGCTTGATAATAGGGCTGTTCCATCACATTGAAAGAGTTACCGTCCGTTCCAAGTCGAACAACAATCATTTGCTCTTTAACTCCTAGCGATTCGTCACTTGTCGTAACCTTGTCCTCTTTTACTACCTCTTCTTTGCCTTCCGTGTTTGTCTTCTTTACATCTACTTGTTCTTTTTTCTCAACAACCTTAAAAAGCTCATATTCTATACGATAGACATAACTAGCTGCATCTTCGCTTACATTCTTCACATCATATAAGCTGGCACTCTTCAAAACTCGTTTCCCTTGAAACGCTGTAAGATTCTCCAACTCCCCTACTTTTAAGCCTTCAGCAAGGAAATTTTGAAGGGCTTTGGCTCGTTCCTCTCGCTCTTTCTCATCATTGGATACATTGATATACGTATCAATGAACTTTTTAGCATAGGTTTCACCTGCAGGAGAATTGGCAAAACCCACTTCATTTAAACTGGCGATCTGTGCTGATGCTTTTTTCTGATAACCATTTACTTTTTCATTTAAAAATCCTGTCCTAGCCCATGATTGGAAGGCGAAAAAAACAACTCCCACTAGTACCAGCCAAAATACGATAGAGAAGACCATTCTTCCATTAAAGCGAGAGGATTTCAAACGTCTTTCATCTTTTAGGACTTTCTTTCGGCCCTGCTCGGCATTCTTTTTAAGCCCACCTATCAATTTTCCGGAAAAACTCATTTAATCCCTCCTAAGTCTAAGGCGTTTCGGACATATACACGGCGAAAATAAGTATCACTATCCTCTTCCTCGACCATTTTTCGATTAATAAAAATTTCACCGATTTGGAGATTTTTAATTTCGCTTGGATTGGCTTTAAATCGTTCTACATCCCGCACAGTTCCCATATTGGATTCATAACGAAGGTGAGGATATTTTTTCTCCACCTGCTGCGTAATTTCTCGATCGGAGAACGTACCGAAAACTTGAGCTATTCGTTCCGCATCCTTAGAGGAATTGACACGGCCAGTGGCTATAATGTTACAGTTTGAGATAATCTGTTCAGTCATAATCGGGTCAACAGCATCAATATCCGACAACGTTTGAGTAGAAATAATACATTCGAATCCTGCTGAACGTGATTTATTAACAATGTCTACAATTCGTCGATCTCCATAAGCAGAAAATTCGTCATATACTGCAAAAATGGACTTCCTTCCTTGTACCTGTCTGTAAGCTACTAAACTATTAACATCAAGAATGATCATCTTCCCGATCTTTTTTATGTAATCAGCATATCGGCTTCCGGAAATACTAAAAATGACAACATCGTTATGATCGGTAATCTTTTGAAGGTCAATTCCCTTTTCATTTTCTACAAATAAATGACCCAAGTCAGATTCTAACAACTCACCTAATTGCATTTTCAGACGGGTAAGACACCCTTCCACAATCTCTTCAGGAAATTCATCATCTAATATTTTCTTGATACGTTGCATTCCTTCTTGAAGTTTCGTGATAGACCGCTTGCGTTTCTTCAAAACAATTTTTTTAACCGTCTCGGTCCTTGGCTCAGAAGAAGCGATAAAACCGCTTAAATCATCATCCTGAGACGTTTGTTCAGCCTTTCCGACCAAGACTTCTTCTTCTACTTCCACTTCGATCTCTTCCTCAATTTCTTCCTCTATGCTGTGTTCTTTAAAAAAGTCATTCATATACTTAAAATTGGTTAATCGTGCAATGATTTTAAAATCCCTTGGAACACCCGCTTCATCGATAAGTTTAATGACCAACTGTAGATAACGGGAAGCAATATCCGTATAATAAGCCCCGTCTCCCTCAGTCGAAAAATGAAATAGAGACATCAACTTATCTCGGGTTTCAGTGGGGGTTCCGTTTTTAATAGGGTTATACGTTAAATCGTCCATTTCAGAAAACAGATAGACCTTTCTGCCATACGCTTCACACAAGGCTTTAAATTCAAGCATGGACTTATACTCGCCTTTTCCATCTAGGAAAATAACAGGCTTATTTTGTTGCAATGCTGCTTCCATTAAAGAGGCAATTAACGTCGTTTTACCTGTACCTGTTCCTCCTGTAGCAAGCATGTGATAGTTTAATTCTTTGGATCCAAGAGACACACGCTCTTTAAAATCGGTGTACCCTACAAAGACTTCTTCTGAAGGCTTTTCTCGATACGTTTTCTGCTTCTTGTCCAAAAATTTTACCCTGTTTTTACGAAAAGCTTTATATTTCTGTTCTGTCTTTTTCTTCTTTACTTCACCAGATTTAGTAGTCACTCTCTTTTTCCAGAAAAACTTTGCAAAGATAAAATATCCAAATGAAAATAACAACGCTAATCCGACTAACATCACATACGAGGAAAACGTAATTCCAATGACTTTTCCTTCATTTAAAAAACGCTCAACACCCGTTGATAGATAAGGGATATTCATTTCTGAAACGAATCCAAAATAAGTGAGTAGGTTCCCAGATTGAAATTGCCAAAAAAGAAGGAAAATCCCTGCTCCAAGAGCAACATAAGAAATCCAATCTCGTTTAAACAGTTGAATGATCGCAAAAATCAACATTCCCAATAAAGCAGGGAGAAAAAAAATGATCCCAATAATCCCGATCAAACCATACATAACAACCTCACCAATCATACGGTCTGTTTCAGTTTGTTGTGTTTGCTCCTGGCTTTTCGCCATTGGATTCACTTAGCATCACCTCTTCCCAACGTTCTTCTACGATAACCGAAGGAATTTTACGTACTGAAATTTTACTGGCATTAATTAATCGTTGCTTTGCTTCATTGATCACATTGTGTATTTTGACATCATCAGCAAAATAAATCACTTGATCATACGAGTAAGGCTGATCTTCTAAGCGTTTATTTGAAAACAATTCCTCAAAGAATGAAAATTTTTCATCATATCGTTTTCGTTCTTTCTTATTCAATTCCAGCTCTACCCATGTTGTCGTAACCTTTCCATCAGCCGACTTGAAAAAGAAAACAGCATCAGGTATTCGGTCCTTTATGGCATTATAAGCCTTTAATTTACTTTGATTAAAGAATTGCGCCCGATTGCGGAAGATCAAGATAATAATTATGATTGCTGCCTTTTGCTTGTTGAACGCACTTGTTAGTTAAATGACTTATAAAATTTGGTGAAAATCCATACAAACATTAAACACCATACTATTATTATAATTGATCCGACGATCCAATTTTTAGGTTTTCCTGTCTTCATCAACTCTTCAGCCTTTACTGTACAGTTATCTATTACACTCTTAGGCAACATCTTTAAAGCCAGCATAATTCCCAAAGGAACAATAATTACGTCATCGAGGTAGCCCAGAATCGGTATAAAGTCAGGAATTAAATCAATTGGACTAAATGCATAAGCAACCACACAAGCAGTAAATAATTTAGCATACCAAGTTACACGTTCATCTTTATAAGCCAAATAAAGAATAAAAATTTGTTTTTTTAATTTTTTCGCCCACGACTTTAATTGTTCAAACACTCTAATTCCCCATTCTTTTTAAAATTAATCAAGTTAAACTTCGAATCCATTTACGATAACGTAATATTAAAAATATCGCACGCACATAATTGTCTATTGCAATGGAAATCCAGACTCCGATAAGTCCTAATCCAAAATAAACACCAAGTACATAAATCCCTACGGTCCGAATCGCCCATATTCCTATGGCTGTCATATACATCGGGAACTTCGTATCCCCGCCAGCCTGCAAGGTAGCAGTCAAAGAAGCAACAATGGCGGTTGCTGGCTGCGGTTAGCCCGTCTACTAGAAAATCCGAAACATATTCGGGTACTTGCTCCTTTATTCACGAAGGAAATTCTCTATTGGGTTCTTCAAAGTCCGCATGGGGAGGCTCTGGAGCAAATGGCAATAGAGGGTAGCAACGGCAATCGAATAAGAGACGTTATTGAACATATCATCAATAACTTTGACAGGTCTTTTAAAATCGAGGAACTTGCGGAAATAGCGAATATGAGTGTTGCTTCACTCCATCGGCATTTTAAGGAGGTTACCGCTATGAGCCCGATTCAGTTCCAAAAACAACTGAGACTCCAGGAAGCTAGGCACCTGTTATTAGCCGATTCGACAGATGTGGCTGATGTCGCATTCAGGGTAGGCTACGAAAGCCAATCGCAATTCAGTCGAGAATATTCCCGCATGTTTGGTTTACCACCTAGAGAAGATATGAATCGAATGAGGGAGAATTATGTCCAAAGGATAAAAGCATGAATTCTTGCTCAAAGGGAACAAACCTCGCATGGAAACACAGTAAGTATTTTGTTAGAGAGAAATCTATATTGTCAGTAAGCCTATAATAATTAAAAAGTGCATTAATCCAAACTTGGATTAATGCACCAATTCATTCTGTTAGTGTCTTGAACCTTTTATCTGAGTTTTCCTAACGGGTTGCATTAAAAAAATCCACCTTTCATTCAGAATTTGGTGGATTTGACACACTAGTACACCCAAAATCAGTCGCACTAGTACTATGTAATTTCTAGAAACATAATGGCGACTTTTCACTCTCAACTCACTGTTCAAAACAACCTTAAAACAAAGCTTAAAAACGGGCGAAACCCTTGATAACAATGGGGTTATTTGGCGGGACTGCGTGGGAATCGAACCCACCAGACCTGGCACGCAGGTCTCAAGCAGTTTTGAAGTTTGCTGGCACCTGTTTTTCTAGTATCTTTATGCACCCTCAAATACTAATAAATCAAATATCTTTAATATATTTCCTTAATTTGTGCAAGTCAGGAAATTGAATCATGGGATGCTGAACTTCTTATCTCCTTTTTCCTTGAATTTTTATAGCTAAAAAAGAACCATGAAAAGTTAGAGAATCGAAAATTGCTGGTCGGATTCCTACTTTATCGAGGCCACTCATTTTTTGGAGTTCTAATATGAAACTTTGTACAATGAAATGAATACCTATTTACAATTAAGCCGCATGGTGATGAATATCGAATGAGAATTCGGGTTACATCTATTCTTAATCATAATAAAGAGCTCTTTCGCAAGATTGCATATGGGAATACTCTCTATCCATTCCTCTAATATCTATTCGTAAAGCAATAGCTATAAATCACCAAATACATTAAGCTAATATTGACTGTCTAATATTCTACTATTATTGAATTTTATTAAGATGTTTTAAATTAAATATAAGAAGATCCCTATTTTATTTTGAATGTTGGAGATTTGCATTCTAGCGCATTTATCTTTTCTTTTATGTACAATCATACATGTAAATTTGTTGTGTTAATTGTTTGAGTATTCAAAAAGAAAGATTATATATACAAATATTTGTCTATTCTTTTAAAAAGATCATTTATTGTTAAAGATTCACTATCGGCTTACCTTTTATCTCTGAGTTTTAATATTCATATTAAAATAATGTTATATTTAATAATAATAATGTCATATTCAATAACATTAATAATAACAACAATTATTTAATTTATGAGATTAATAACATATATGTCAAAATATATATTATTAATTTTTTGAAGAAAATTAATATTCAATCGTTCCCTAGCTTGAATAGATCAAAGTCAATCCATTGCAAGGAATAAAATTTCTTCACAAATACAAAAAGTCTCGAAAATAATTTTCGAGACTTTTTTGATCTATTATGAATGAGTAAAATTTTATAGAAACACACAGTTTTGAAGACTCCATGGCCTAATTGCAAATGAATGGCTGTTTGAAAAATCAGAAGAATGCCCGCCAAATCAACATCAAATGAATTTTTAATGAGAAGTATCACTAGTATTTATCTAATTACATCACTAGTATTGATATCAAATCCACTAGTTTTAGTATATCTGATTCTCTCATTTCTTTATATAGTATCCTTGAAAATTGCTCCCAAGTTTTATCCATGTCTCACAGACTTTTTATTTCTCAATTCGGTGTTATATACTTTCTATTTTAATATAAAAATTGGATAAGTTCATTTCCTACTAGTTCCTTTTCCGTATAAGAAGCAGATTCTTCTTTTCAACTAACTTCCAAATATTGTTTTTATTTAATTTATTAACTTACAAGTCAATTTAATTCGCATTTCAGTTATGGTTTGGGAAAAATTCTCCATAAAGGTTATTCAGACTTGCATCCTGAAATAGCACCTATGCTAGGAAACCCACTAAAAAAAGCCTTGATAAACGTTACCAAGGCTATGTTATGATGCTATATGTGGGACTCTACCCCTATCCCGTCAAAGTTGTAAAGTCAAGCGATTACAAATGATAGGTTTGAAAATGTTGATATAATAAACTGGTGAAAATGGTAACGGACTTCTTCTATCTGTATGGGAACAATAATAGCTTTGAAATACTTATCTTGCAGGTCCTCTTGGAGGTATCCAAATATTTTTGTCACCTTTTGATAAACCTCTATTGTTTTTCCATCAACAGATAATATAAATACAGGGTTAACTTATCCCGTTCATTTTCTTTTAAACTATAAAGTTCTTTTTAATAATTCATCCGAAGAATCAGGAATTGGAAACAGTTCTGATAACCTTTTTATTTTTCCATCGACATCTTTAAATACAATGTGATCACGAGTGAATTTACGGGGGCTATCAATGCCACAAGCCGCAGCTAAGGCAAACAAACCTTGACGTACATTAATGATGTAGTTCATGACTCGCCATTTCTTTTCCTCTAGCACAAGTGCTTCTTGATATTTTGGATCGGTGGTCGTTACGCCCGTAGGGCATTTACCAGTATGGCATTGAAGAGCCATTATACAGCCGTTAGCAATCATAAATCCTCGCGCGGAGTTCACGGCATCTGCACCGATCGCAAGGGCAATAGCAATTTTATCGGCTGAAATTAACTTTCCTGAAGCAAAAATTTTCACCTTATTTCGTAGACCAAACTGAAAGGCCTTATCAACAACCGCAATTAAAGCAGGATATAAAGGAAGCCCCATTGTATCTGCCATTGATTTGTAAGTGGCGCCTGTTCCACCTTCTCCGCCATCAACCGTAATAAAGTCCGGATAAATCCTAAGATTATTCATGGCCTCGAAAAATTTATCCAAGCTGGATGGATATCCAACGACAATTTTGATTCCGACAGGTTTTCCACCTTCATCTTGCAGCATTTTGATAAACTGCAACGTTTCGAGCACATTATGCAAAAATGGAAAGCGATTTGGTGAATTAATGGTTTTCCCCACTGGAACTTTACGAATGTTTGCTACCTTAGTTGTAACCTTTGACCCCTCCAGATGTCCGCCACGGATTTTTGCTCCTTGGCCGAATTTAAGCTCAAATGCTTTTATATTCGGCTCCTGGGCTTTAAACTTAAATTCATCAATAGAAAAATTCCCCTCATCATCGCGAAAACCAAATAAACCAGGGCCAATTTGAGCGACCACATCTACACCACTTTCTAAATGCTCTGGTGCAACTCCGCCCTCCCCCGTATTAATCCATGAACCGCCTGCCAAACGGCTGCCATGACCTGTTGAAAGTATATAGTTTTCGCCGACTGCTCCGTAAGATGTGGCAGAGGCACCAAGTGGACCGCGAAGTCTCCATGGAAATTTCCGATCACCGCCAACGATTATGGCATCTTCCTCATGGTAAAGCCAACGTGTTGTTTGGTCCTTTTCAAGCTGTTCGTGACGAGTAAACAATCCTTCATGATCAATTTTATATTTCATGGAGTGGACTTTTTCTTGATTGTCAACCCTTAATTCTTCATTTAATAGGGGAAACAAACCATTCGCAATATAATAACCAGGCTTATCAAAGTCACGTTTGGAACCGAAGCTTAAAAGGTCACTTCGATATTTGGCAGAAAAAACAATCCCTAAAAAATCTGTACGTGAAAATGGTTTGCCACTATTGTCATCATCAAACCAATATTGCCTGAATTCCGGGCCAATCTTTTCTAACAAATAGCGCATCCATCCCAAATAAGGGTGTGCTCTGATAATCGAATGCTGTGGTTTCTTTGCTAAAAAATTTAACCACAAAAGCAAGGCAATCGGTCCTACAATAAACACAATCAATAGAAAGATAAAAATAGTCCATACCATCAAACAATCCCTCCTTTTCTAACTAATATTGAGACAAGATCCGCAATTCTGATGCTGGGCGGTTATTTTTTCATTACTAATATGTTTATTTAAAACTATCCTTTATGTTGCCTGATATTTATCTCAGATTGTATTTTCTCAAGCTAGAGATAATTAGCAAGCTATTTTACTCGAAAATTTCTTTTTACTGTCCTACTGGCATTTCTTGGACTTAAAGTTCCATCAACACTGAGCATTCTTCTGCACCACAAAATATCGTATGCATCAAGAAAAATAGTCACTTTTAATTCTTTTACTTCTGCTCAAGTTTATTTCCACTTTCTTTTAGCCCTTTTTAATAGTTAATAATTTGTTCCACTCATATGAAAAACGATCGCAAGCTCTTAATCAAGCTCATGGTCGTTTTTCGGTTGTCCTTTATTTGATCGATGCTTCATAAATTTTGTGGATGGATTTGGACAGCATCGATCGACTTTCAGAAAAGGCAAAATGCCTTTCTTCTCCCATAGATAATCAGAGGGCGTCGAGTTAGGAGGCCTATGTTCAATTCAATGCGACCTGCCTTTTGTTTGTCTTCATAATATCAGTGTCATTATTAATACGAAAAAAAAGACCAGGTATTGCTTGATCTTTATTTATAAGGAATCCACTATGTTATTCAGTTTTGCGGGATTGTCTAGGAATCGAACCTAGCAGAGACGACACGCGCCTCTCAAGCAGTTTTGAAGTTTGCTGACACCTGTTTTTCTGGTACCTTGATGTACCCTCAAGTCTTGATAAAGTATCCTCTTATTCAACTCCCTCAGTTTAATACGATTTACTCGCGAAGACTCGCTTATTCGCAGGATTTCATAACCCTTGATATTGATTTAACAATTAAATGAAATGAGTTCAGATCATTATGGCTCCGTGAAGGGAAAAATCATGAATCTGGTGCACATCAAAAATATACCGTTCTCTTTGATATACCTGAAAATGAGATTTCAAATATTCCTTTTCCGATTGATCTAAACTTCTATCATATTAAAACTAGAAGTTTTGAATATATGAAGCATCGCTTTGAACGATTATATTTTGATATAAGAGGAGATAAGAAATACCGTGATTATGTTTGCCTTGGGGTTCTTCAAGAAATCATTGGATTGTTTGCACGAGAATTAGAAAGTTCTACTATCACACCAATAAAAGTGAAATACGCACAAATTATCGAGCGCTTCTTGTTAGAAAACTATCGAAAACCGATAGAAATTGAACATCTGGCGAAATTAATCCACCGGTCGCCAGGATACACTATTTCTGTATTCAAAGAAGTGATTGGTCAATCTCCTATTAAATACATCCATCAATTACGGGTGATGGAAGCTTGCAATCTTTTGTTAAATACCGATATGACTGTTGTAGCTATCTCCGAGTACCTGGGATATTATGATACATCCTATTTTTCTCGTATGTTTAAGAAATTAACATCCATGTCTCCAAAGGAGTTTAGCATGACTGGACACCAGATAGATGTTTCAACCCTATTCCTAGAGTAGCTTGTACAATTACCACACCCACAAAATAAAAAAAACTAGCCGAGTGGCTAGATAATTAAGGATACTAGATTGTAAAGCTGACTCCAAATTAAGTTGTGGATTTATGTTTCATAAACCGGTTCATCGAGTAATTCTTGCTGCAATCTCTTCATTTCCGCTTTTAATAGTGTTACAATGTTTGAATATTCCGGGTTTGTATAAAGATTTTTGATTTCATAGGGATCATTTTTTAGGTCAAACAATTCCCATTCAGGAGGTCTTGTTTCTCTTTTGACCCCGATGTGCCTAATGCTTGGGCGTAATAATAGATTAGCTTGTAGCGATGCGTTCGAATACCATAATGGGAATAAACGTTATGGTATTTATCAAGATGCATCCAATACCGGTAATACACAGACGTTCGCCAACCCATGGGAATTGTTCCGTTGAATAACAGCCGCAAGCTCCGGCCCTGCATGTCTTTAGGAATCCTGACTCCGGCAAAATCCAGGATGGTGGGGGCAAAATCCACGTTCAGCGCCATCGCTTCTGTCAGAGAACCCTGTTTAATCTCTCTCGGGTACCGGATGAGAAAAGGCATCCGTATAGACTCTTCGTACATATCAATCGTACCTTCTCCTGTTCGCGAAACGATTCGACTGTAGATTTGCTCCAATAAGGGGTACCTGCAAATTCAACATCCGCCTTCGGCATTTTCCCTCGATGTAGTACACATTTAATTTCCGCTTATCATAATTCAAGCCATGTTGCGATAAGAAATATCCTATTGCAGTATTACTTGGACTAGTGTATTAAATACATTGCAGAAAAAATTATAACAATTATAACATTTGATATTTTGTTTTTTTATAAAAATTTGTACCACCCTTTTAAGTAGTAAGGTATTAAATTAGGTATACTACTTACGAACTAACTACAAAAAAACACAATAAGAGAATCCTACTTCTAAGGTGTGGCCAGTTCTACAATGTAATGAGAAGTCCATGACTAACTAAACTAAAATTAATTGTGTTAAAATTGCCTTTATAAATGATTGGGATGGCCTTGGTTGTCTGTGTCTTGTTTTTCTTCAGAACTTCGTTACCCTAAGTGAAATTATGTCAATGCTTCAGTATCTTTAAAAGGAAATGTAACAAAGAGGGGACTAATTGGGACCCCTCTTTTGAGAGAATAAAATTACTTTTGAGATTACTCAGCAAGGTTTAATACAGTTACTTTTTCACGCGTCATCGATTCAATACTCTTACGGATACCTTGCGCTCCCATACCGGATCCTTTTACACCAATAAATGGGAAATGATCCGGGCCGCGTTCGGTACGTCCGTTTATTTGAACTGAGCCTGTTTCAATTTTATTCGCAATCGCAAATGCTTTATTAATATCTTTGGTAAAGACACTTGCCTGTAAACCAAATTCAGATTCATTCGCAATATTGATCGCTTCTTCATCAGAGGATAAACAGATTATTGGCAGTATAGG
>NZ_JAGGQX010000055.1:0-9968 GCF_018613095.1 Bacillus sp. ISL-75 | reverse complement strand
GAAGTTAATTTTCATGGTAGTGGAACAAGTAAAGAGTCGCCGCCCGCCAAAAGAAAAGGAAGAAATTGATAAATCTTTAAATGAACTTTTTGAAATTTATATTGAAAAATAAAAAAGGAGCTAAGCTAACATGGCAAAATTCAGACAACGAGGGAAAACATGGAGTTACCATATTTATTTAGGGCTGGACCCACTCACTAAAAAACGCAAGGAGATATCTAAAGGTGGCTTTAAAACACAACGAGAAGCAAAGGCAGCAGCACGCCTTGTAGAACTAGAAATTCAAAATGGCACCTTTATCAAAGAATCTGATATATCTTTTGAGCAATTCGCCCAGGGCTGGCTTAAAACATATGGGCGCAGTGGCGTCAAGATTAGTAGCGTAAGAGCCCGAGAAAAGGAAATGAAGCATTTTACCTCTGTTTGGGGACCTTATCCAATCAGCCGCATTACTAAGAAAATGTATGAAGAAAGGATTCTGGAATTAAACGAAAAATACAGCCAAAATTATATGGATGGTATTCATGCTTGTGGAAGAATGATTTTTCGGAAAGCATTAACTCAAGGCCTGATAAAAAATAATCCTACTGAGGATTTCAAAATGCCTAAAAAGCAGCAAAGTGTTGAAGAACTGGAGAAAGCAGAAGAGGATATTGTCTTTCTTGAAAAAGAAGAGCTTGCCCATTTTCTTAAATTATCCTATACAGACGGGCTTGAAATGGATCATCTTGTCTTCACGGTCCTTTCCTATACCGGATTACGAATAGGTGAATTATTGGCCTTAAAATGGGGGGATTTTAATGAAAAGCAAGGTTCTATTAGAGTTACTAAAACTCTTTATAACCCTAACAATCATTTTGAAAAATATCAGCTTTTAACGCCAAAGACAAAGGGCTCTGTCCGAACAATCAGGATTGATGAAATGCTGATAAACATGTTAAAGAAGCATCGGCTTAAATAAAATGAGATCAAATTAAAAAACAGACTTGTTTACCAAGATAACGGATTTATTTTCGCTCGAGAGGATGGACACCCACAATTAAGAAAAGTTGTTGATACCCGACTTAAAAGGCTTCTGAAAAAAGCAGGAATAGAAAAGAACATTACACCACACTCATTTAGACATACCCATACTTCATTATTGATTGAAGCTGGAGTTGGCATTAAAGAAATACAACAGCGGCTTGGACATACAGATATTAATACGACAATGAATATCTATGCTCATATGACTGCCAATATGGAAGAAAAGGCCTCCCAACAGTTTAGCAAACTGATGAAAGACCTTCTCCTATAGTTAACTTTTCTTTTGTCATGGATTCGGTGTTTTTTAGAAACCGAGGACAAATCCGAGGACAAGAAAAGCATATTATCATTTTAGACTTGATATAACAAGGTTTTTAACCCCTTATTACATCATGCCGCCCATTCATCAAGGTATACAATAGAAGAAAATAGATAATAAAATCATTGATATAATAGGGTTTTCATCTTTCAATTAAAATATTTCAAAACAGAAGAAAAAAAGACTATGAGCAAAATTATGAGCATTTTTTATGATCATTGGGTAGGGCACTTTTCCTTACCCTTTTCCACAATAGGAAGCTTTAAGACCGTATTTTTTACGTTCTTTTATTTATATATTAAAAATGAAGAAACTAGGAATAAGATGATTTACTGGAAGCCTGATTTATCGGGCTTTTTTTCTGTTTAATAAAAATTTGATAATATACTCTTATATATGTTTGGTGGTCAGAATGTGGTCAAAAATACCCATGCTTATTCAACTAAAGCGCCCGATTGTTGAAGATCATAGGCTGTTGCAACTGACTCGCACTTCTAAAGGAGCTCCATTCTTTATTCAAATAACTCATCCACAACATGTTTTAAAATCTCATAAGAATGAATTTCCTTGCTCAATTCGTAAATATTAGATATCACAATGATTTCATCTACTTGATAAGTCTGTTGGAATTCAATTATATCACGACGAATTGTTTCTGCATCACCCATGATTGTATACCCTAGTCGATGATGAAGAATTTCTAATTCAACTTGTGATAACGATTCAAGGAAGTTTTTAGTTGGTGGAATAAGCTGACTTAAATTATTTGTATATATATCGATATACACCTGCAAATGACTTGCAGAAATCAATGTTGCCTCTTCCATTGAATCTGCTGCAATCACATTAATACAAGCCATCACATAAGGCTCTTGTAAATAAGCAGACGGTTGGAAATTTTCTCGATAAATAGCGAGCGCTTCTTCCATCGCATGAGGTGAAAATTGAGCACCAAATGCATAAGGTAGACCCAGATTTGCAGCGATTTTAGCTGAACCCGTTGAGGAGCCTAACACAAAAACTGGTACATTTGTTCCAATACCGGGATAAGCACGAACCTCTCCTTGCACGCTCTCATTTCCTACATAACGCAAAATATCTTTTACTTCTTGTTCAAAGAAAAACACCCCATTATGATTTGAACGACGAATCACATCGGCAGTTTTTTGATCCGTTCCTGGTGCGCGCCCTAATGCCAAATCTACACGATTTGGATATAATGTTTCAAGCGTTCCAAATTGCTCTGCTACGACCAATGGAGAATGATTTGGCAGCATAATACCCCCTGAACCTACGCGAATGTCCTTTGTATTTGCTAATATATGCTGCACCATTAATACGGTAGCTGCACTTGCATAAGCGTCGTGATTATGATGCTCTGCAAACCAAATCCGTTTATAGCCCATTTTATCTACAACTTTGGCCAATGACACTGCAGAATCAATCCCTTGTTTCATTGTTTCTCCTTGTCTTAATGGAGCAACTGATAAAACAGATATATCAAATTTTTTCATCATGTCACCTCTAAAAAAATGAATTTTCTTTTAAAACTTATACAAAATCAATAAATAAGCTTTGCCGTCCCTTATTAAATGCTGTACATTCCTCTTTTGATTTTGTATGGTAATAAGCATATATTTTCTCAATCGATAATTACATAGAGAAAATAAAGTTATTTCACGTTTTCACTTTATTTTTAAAGTTTTTAAGCAAGCATAAAAAAGTGAACATCGAACAAATTATGTAAAACACATCCTATTATTCAGAAAGGACACAAGAGTATGATTGATGAAACAGATAAAAAAATACTAGACGAATTGTCTAAAAATAGCCGCCTGACAATGAAAGAATTAGGGGAAAAAATACATCTTACTGCACCAGCAACCACTTCAAGGGTAACAAAGTTATTAGACAATGGCATAATAAGAGGATGTAGTATCGAAGTGAATCATGTGAAATTAGGCTTTGCTATACATGCATTTCTAAATATTTATACTAAAAATATCCATCATCAACCCTATTTGGCTTTTATAGAAACACAAGATAACTATGTAATAAACAATTATAAAATTAGCGGAGACGGTTGCTATTTGCTTGAATGTAAATTCCCCTCAAACGAAGTATTAGATCAATTTTTAAATGACTTAAACAAATATGTAAACTATAAAGTGTCGATTGTTATTAGTAAATAGTTTACTTTATAAAACGGAGATGCTTGGTCATATAACATGATGTATGTCTTCTCTAAAAAAGCCCTAGCTCGGACATGAAAATTTACCAAGCTAGGGCTTTTTTATACATAACTTAGTAACGGTCTTTACATTGATACATGATGATAACAAAAATGTTATTCAGCAGACATTAATGACGCATTATAACACTTTTTCACTTCCTTAATAGACAAATAAAGTTGATAGTTTCCATATTTCAATAAATCATTCAAAAAGTGATTTAAAGCTTCTTGTGAACGAACTGTTATCTTCAGAAGATAACATGCATCTCCTGAAACACGATGTGCTTCGCTAATTTCATTACGAATAGCAATAAATCCCAATAAATCATCATGCCTATATGCATTCATGAAAAAGATGACAAAGGCTGTAAAAGGAAGCCCCACCTTCAATTCATCAATCACAATCGAATATGCTTGTATGATGCCATTATCCTCCATTTTTTTGATGCGATTGCCTACCGCTTGTCCTGTCATATGAATCTTTTCACCGATTTCTTTCCATTGTATCCGAGCGTTGTTATTTAATAATTGTAGAATTTGAAAATCAATTGAATCAATTTGCATAGTAACTCCTTTCATAGTGAAATAGTTTTGAATGATAGTATTTCATGAGACCATCGAAAATTGAATGAATTTTGTATATCCTTATACTATATAAAATTTTAAGAGGTGAAGAAAATGACAACAGCTTTATTAGTGATAGATATTCAAAATGATTATTTTCCAAATGGAAAGATGGCTTTAACAAACCCTGAACAAGCAGCACAAAATGCGGCTAAACTGCTAACGCACTTCAGACAAACAGGCGCACCAATCTTTCACGTACAGCATATCACAGAAGGTAACATGGCTCATTTTTTCCATCCAAATACAGAAGGTGTCGAAATTCATGAGTCAGTACGTCCATTAGAGGGAGAGACAGTCATTGTCAAACATATGCCGAATAGCTTTTTCAATACAGATTTACATGAAAAGCTACAAGAACAAGGGGTTAAAGAATTAATCGTTTGCGGTATGATGTCCCATATGTGTATTGATGCAACAGTTCGTTCTGCAGTTGAACATGGTTATGCATGCCAAGTGGTAGAAGATGCTTGTGCAACAACAACATTACAAATTGAAGATAAACTCGTTCCTGCTGAGCATGTTCACTACGCATTTATGGCCGCATTAAATGGCATCTATGCAACAGTGAAAAAAACAGAGACATTTTTAAGATAAAAGAACTTCCTTTGGGAACATAACATCTTTACTTTCACAAGAAGGATGTTTCAACAACTTAAAAAAGGGTGTCCAGAAAAAATAATTTCTGGACACCCTTTAATCATTATACTTTATCTTGTTTTTCGATATAAATATTTCCATCTGATAAAAATCAAGATAGCCTGTTTTTGGTCCATGTAAGACCATGTACAGGAATTGTTTTTGCCATAAATATAGATATTGATGAAGGTATACATAAAGTACCCTATTTTTTCTTGATTTACTTTAACGCTATCCCCCTCAATAATTCCGTTATCTTCTAGCTTCTCTACTAGGCTGCAGCTGCTGGCCATGTTAAATGTACTCTCTCCCAGTTCTTTCATTGTAATCGGCTTTTGTTACATAATTTCACTATATTTTTTTATCTGTTTGATCTATTTGAACGTTAATTCCTTTCGAAAATAAAGTCAAAGAGTTAAAACACTTTATTTTATCTATGTATTTGAACACTGCTGATATTATACACTTAACTCTGTCAAACTAAGACAAATAAAAAGAAAAGTGAGTTGTAAATATGAATATTACACAAATTCGAAATGCAACAATTGTTGTAGAATATGCAAATAAAAAATTTTTAATAGATCCTATGTTAGCAGAGAAAGGTACGTACCCTGCTTTCCCTGCTACGATCAGACAAGATCTGTTTAATCCTGTGGTGAGTTTGCCAACATCAATTGATAACATTCTGGATGGCGTAGATGCAGTAATTGTTACTCATTTACATCTTGATCACTTTGATGATGTGGCAAAAAACCTATTGCCTAAAGATATCAAAATGTTTGTTCAAAATGAAGCAGATGCAAAAGAAGTAAAGGCAAGTGGTTTCAAAAATGTAGAAGTACTACAACAAGACACTGTTTTTGAAGGTATCCAATTATTAAAAACAAAAGGTGAACATGGTAGAGGCGAAGAGTTATTAAAATTAATGGGTGAAGTTTGTGGAGTAGTATTCAAGCACCCAAGTGAGAAAGTCTTATATGTAGCTGGTGATACAGTTTGGCAAGATGCTATCAAAGACGAGATTCATACACATCAACCAGAAATCATTGTGGTTAATGGTGGAGACAATCAAAGATTAGAATTAGGTTCGCTCATCATGGGAAAAGAAGACATCTATGAAGTTCACAAGGCTGCTCCTAATGCTCAGATTATTTCTGTTCATATGGAAGCTGTTAACCATTGGACATTATCTAGAGAAGAATTAAAAAACTTTAGTAAAGAAAAAGGATTCTCAAGTAATATTTTAGTACCAGAAGATGGTGAAGCTTATAAAATGTAATATGAATACTATAAAAATATAGTTGTATTCATTGGAAAATTAGTGAACGGAAGAAGCTCATAATTATCTACCATTGAATTGTGGGCTTCTTCTAATTATAAATATAAAGAGATACGAACATATGAAATAACATAAATAAATTGTTCAAAGGCTGACAAATAAACACGAAAACCATAAAGATATTTTGTTAGGAGGTAGAGTTCATGGCAAGAAAAAGTAAAAATACATCAACACAGCAGCCTTTATGGTTACAAGAATATATTGATTTACCAGAAAAACAAAACCAACTTTATAAAAAAACATTAAAAATCTTGATTCTTTCACAAATCTTTGGGGGAGCAGGACTTGGTGCTGGGATAACAGTTGGGGCGCTTCTTGCACAAGAAATGTTAGGTTCAGAAAATGCAGCAGGAATTCCAATTGCCCTCTTTACTTTTGGATCTGCCGTAGCTGCCGTACTTATAGGAGCATCCTCACAACGTTTTGGTCGTAGATCTGGACTTGCAGGTGGTTTCCTTATAGGTGGATTAGGTGCTATTGGTGTTGTAATTGCGGCTTTAATCAACAGCATTTCCCTTTTATTTGTTGCCCTTCTTATTTATGGAGCAGGTATGGCTTCTAATCTTCAAGCTCGGTATGCAGGGACAGACCTTGCAAATGAGAAACAACGAGCAACTGCTGCAAGTATGGCCTTGGTTTCTACTACTTTAGGAGCTGTAGTAGGTCCTAACTTAGTTACTCCACTGGGAGAATTTGCAGAATCAATTGGTGTTCCAAATTTAGCTGGTCCGTTTATCATGTCAGGAGCAGCTTTTATTATTGCTGGATTAATTCTCTTAATTTTTCTTCGTCCAGATCCACTGTTTGTATCTACAGCAATTGCGAATGCTGAGAAAAAAGACCATAAAGTTCAGACAGGAGGAAGTCTAAAAAGTCCTACCATAAACAAAAAAGGAATTATGGTTGGAGCTGTAATAATGATTTTAGCTCAACTAATCATGACAGCTATTATGACAATGACACCAGTTCACATGGGACATCACGGTCATGGTTTGAGCGAAGTGGGATTAGTTATAGGGTTCCATATAGCAGCGATGTATCTTCCTTCACCATTGACTGGTTTATTAGTAGATAAGTTTGGTCGCACTACTATGGCTATTGCTTCAGGTGCTACACTCCTTGCTGCTGGATTGGTGGCAGCTTTTGCACCGGTAGACTCATTATTATTGCTAATCCTAGCACTAGTATTACTAGGTGTAGGTTGGAACATTGGTTTATTAACGGGAACTGCTCTCATTATAGATTCAACACATCCATCTGTACGTGCGAAAACACAAGGAACATTCGATGTCTTTGTAGCACTATCAGGAGCAGCAGGGGGAGCCTTGTCAGGATTGGTTGTCGCACATTCTAGTTATACGATACTATCAATTTCTGGAGCCGTTTTATCATTGTTACTTATTCCTGTAGTTGTTTGGTATTTTAAAGGGAATCAAGTAAAAAGCTAAAGTTTATATATAGCTTTCCTATGTATTTAAAGCTAAGTGACGTAATTTGTAGGTGTCCTGAGTGCTATTTAAATTCCAA
The DNA here is from genome assembly GCF_018613095.1 of Bacillus sp. ISL-75. Classification (NCBI taxonomy): domain Bacteria; kingdom Bacillati; phylum Bacillota; class Bacilli; order Caryophanales; family Bacillaceae; genus Bacillus; species Bacillus sp. ISL-75. The sequence continues at coordinate 2,261 of NZ_JAGGQX010000055.1, read as the reverse complement.
TCGTTATGCTTTTAGTATGGAACTACGTCATGTACAACAAAAACGCTCAAAAGTTTAATGATTACAATTTAACAGCACAACAAGAAACCATTTTGTTTTATGTGATGGAACACCCACGTATTACAATGAAATCGCGACGCAATTTGCCATTTTCAAAAGTGCAGTAAGCCAGGTACTCGCCAAGCTTGAAGCTCAAAATTTCATTACGCGTGAGAGCAATCCAAACAATCATCGTGAATTTTTCATCGTGTTGGCAGAGCAAGGTCTCACTTATCAGACCATTAATCGAAGAAGCGACGAAGAGTTTGCGGAGAAACATTATGCACTGATCGATTTAGATAGCCTGCGCAACGTTTTAGAAACAATGAAGAAAGTGAATGCATCCATTTCGAAATCCAACAATAGGATTGCGATTTGTCTTACAATCAATTAGAGGAAATCAATCATATCATGAATCGAAAAGAAAAAGTGTCAATCGCACTTGCATTATCTAGTTTATTTATTGCTTATGTAGGGATCGGACTTGCCGTACCGGTTATACCCTCTATTGCGGAGGAACTAAGCTTGAGTGGTGCCTTTGTTGGTTACTTGTACGCTGCAATGGCATTTGCTCAGTTGCTTGTTTCCCCTTTTACAGGTGTTTGGGTCGATTCAATCGGCCGCAAAAAAATGATAGTCATCGGTCTTTTGTTATTTTCATTTTCAGAGGTACTATTTGGCTTTGCTAATGAAACTTGGCTCCTATTTGTCAGCCGACTACTCGGTGGTGTAAGTAACGCCTTTATTATGCCAGCTGTTATTACGTATATTGCAGATAAAACAACGCTGGCGAATCGCGCAAAAGTATTAGGCTACCAATCTGCTGCGATTAGTTCAGGGTTTATTATTGGACCAGCAATTGGCGGGTTTATTGCAGAGTTCGGCATACGTGCTCCATTCTTCTTTGCTGCTGCCATTTCATTGATTGCTGCAATTGTTATTTTCTCTTTATTAGACGAGTCTATTTCAAAAGAGCAATTACAAAAAAATCGTGCATCAGCTGTACGACCACAATTCATTCAAGAATTTAAAAAATCATTTCATCCACAGTATTTCACCCCGCTACTCATTGTATTCGTACTAGCATTTGGACTTGCTGTTTATGAAATGATGTTTAGTTTATTCGTCGATGAAAAGTTTGGATTTACTGTACGTGATATCTCAATCATTATCACCGTTGGCTCAATTGCTGGGGTTGTAGCCCAAATTTTATTCTTTGATAAGTTGGTCAATTTAATCGGAGAACGAATGCTTATTAATTTATCCTTACTGTCTACTGCCATTTTTATATTTATTACCATTTTAGTAGATGGTTATTGGATGATGATCGTTATTACTAGCATTGCGTTTTTCTCTTGTGATATTTTACGCCCCGCTGTTACATCATTTCTATCGAAAATCGCTGGGGAAAATCAGGGGTATATTGCTGGTATGAACTCGGCTTACACAAGCTTAGGCATCATACTCGGACCAATTATTGGCGGTATTTTATTTGATATCAATATCGATATGCCGTATATATTTGCCACAATTGTTCTTGTCATCGCGTTTGTTATTTCAAGTGTAAAATTAAAGAAACCTAACCCCTCTTCATGTACTTTTTGATAGTTAAATAAAAAAATCCACTATCTTTTGAGATAGCGGATTTCTAAATAGGTCTAATTGAACATGGGCAAACACTTCGAATATAAGAATACCATTCCAGAGAAATTAACTGTATAAATATAAGCATTTATACAATTTTTCCTTGAGTATTGATTCATAAATTTTAATAAACATACTGCCAAAACACACATCAATTAATTGCCAGAAACACTTAACAGCCGTGCATCTTATATTTTGCACGGCTACAATTTGCTCCTACTTATTTAATACATAATAAATAAGGGATTACTATAATTCTAGTTTCTTCTGGTATTCATTTAATATTTCACCCTTAGAAAAATCACTTACAGTGGAGAACAATTCCTCTGTAGTCTTTTTTTCAGCCTCTTCAGTAATAATCTTGTCTACATCATCATGACCAATACTTTGTATATGTTGATTTTCAATTCCTGAAATTTTAATTATTTCAAGCGCTATTTTCCAACCATTTTCCATATCTATTTCCTTTTCCAGTCGTTCCATTGCCTTTGGAATTAAAGCCCTCATTCTATCAATAGATGAACCCCATATTTCTTTTCGTCTTTTATTCAATTCTTGGTATGTCAACACTATATCAA